>NZ_MAIS01000031.1:0-64598 GCF_001680695.1 Paenibacillus sp. KS1
AAGCATTAAGCATTAAGCATTAAGCATTAAACACTAAGCACTAGAGCATTAAAGGCATTACGAACCATACAAGCCTAGCCTTACAACACTTTCAAAGCTTCGAACGGATTTTTGCAGTGCCTGCAGTATAAAATGCTGCGGCAAGCCGCCGGACCGAACATATTGTCCATGCGTGTGTACGGAGAATCGCAGTAGGGGCACCGCACCTTCCACTCTTCGCCCGGCGTACAACCGCGCGGCGGTGCAACAATGCCGAATGAACGCAGCTTCTCCCGGCCTTCGTCGCTAATCCGATCCGAGATCCAGGCTGGTTCCCGCAGGAAGTGGACGATCGCCTCGCGCACTTCCTCGATGGAAAGCAGCTTCTCCTGAATTTCGCTCCTCATCAATTCCAGAGCAGGACAGCCAATGAAGGTCGGCAGTACCTCCACCTCAACCACGCTCTCGTCTACAACTACCCTGTGAATCATCCCCATCTCGATCATGCTGATAACGGGGATTTCTGGATCCTTGACCTCCTGCAGCAGTGCCCAAATTCGTTCCTCAAGCCCCGTTGGCATCTGCCGCATCATCTGCGTCACGATGAACCGCCTCCTTTACCAGCTGGCCGCCGGGTCAATCCGGTACACCTCCGACAAGATGGCGACGACTTTCTGCAAATCGTCGGTATGCTGCCCGTCGCGTCCAGTCCTGACAGGAATAATCCAGTCTCCTGGCCATGCGAGCCTACTCGCTTCGAACAAGCTCTGCGCCGAAGTCTTCCAGAGCCGTGCCAATTCATCGCCACCTATGCTCAGACCGAAGCGTACGATCGCCTCCTCCTCGCTGCCTAGCGGGAACAGGCTTCCTATATCGCTCCACGCCTGGGCTACGGCCGCAATCAATCGGGAACGCGCCTCGTTCGTGCCGCCTGCCAGCCGCGTGAACCAGGAGCGCCAATACCGGCTGTGATACTGATGCTCGCGCAGCATTTTGCTGGCCTCCTGCCTTAGCGGCACATACGAAGAATGGGTCAGCACTTCCAGCCGGATTTCCTTGAATATGCCGTATAGGCTGCAGCGGGCAATCGCGAACGCCCAGTCGTAATGCGGCTCATTCGCATACTCGCCTGGTCCATTCGGTCGCTCGAGCAGTATGGCATTGCGGAAAGCCTCCGGGCTGCGCAAATGCGCCAGGTCATCCGCCTTGCCAGCTCCCAACTCCTCCAGCATCTCGTATAGCATCGCTGCATGCCCCATCATGTCCTGCGCCATCGAGGAGAAAGCGACATCTTCTTCGATGTGAGGGGCCAGCCCAAGCCATTCCGATCCCCGGTATGCCAAAATATAGTCATCGTCTGCAATCTGCAGCAAGAGCTCCTGCAGCGCCCGAGTATAATCCGGGCGGCGCTTGGCCTCTTCCGCCGCCGCTACTTCGATATGCTCCGACATTTCACCCCTCCTTCTGTGCTGCGATATCCACCTTGCTCTCATACTCTTCCTTGTGGCGCCGCCACCTCGATTGGATGTCGCCATATCCCTTTGTTTCGCGGTAGCTTTTGTTGTCCAGTCGTTCGAGGCTCTCGCGTTCCTCCGGTGTCAGTCCGTGAATATCATCGCGCTTCACAACCCAGATGTTGATGCAGGGCTCGCGGCGCATGAAGTTCTCCCGCGCCATCAGGAGCGCGGCTTCCGGGTTAGGCGCCAACAAGCTGAACTGGTGCACGAAGCCGGCAGACGGGCTCTTTTGGCTGAATACCTCATAGACGGCAAATTTCTCTTTCCGTTCGCTGCTCATATCGCCCCTCCTCCAGCCGCATAGGATGTACGGGGCGGAGGCGCCACCATCGCTTCCCGCACCCATTCCGCCTCTTCGTAGGACGTTTTCCGGAGCCGCAGCCGCTGTGCCGAGCAAGGTCCGTTCCCACGCACAATTTGTACAAAGAGATCCCAATCGGGCTGCTGGTAATGCCAGACACCCTCCGCTTCGTCGTAACGAATCGTGTCGTCCGGAAGCGTCAAGCCCAAATGATAAATCCGGTTCACATATTTATGGAAAAAGGCCTGCCGCAGCTCCTCGTTCGTCTGCGTGCGAATCTTGTAACGCATGTTCATCTGCTGGTTGCTGGACACGGTTCCGCCTTCTGGCGGGCCAAAGAACATCAGCAAGGAAGGCCACCAGCGGTTTACGGCCTCCTGCAGCATCCGGCGCTGCGCTGGCGTTCCTTCGGCCAGCTCCAGTACGATGCTCTCGCCGTGCTGAGCATGGAATTTCTCTTCCGCGCATATGCGCTGGAGCGCGCGGGCATATGGCGCGTAGGATGTCTCCAGCGACATGGACTGGGTAATGATTGCCGCACCGTCTACACGCCAGGCGATGACGCCTGCATCTGCCCATGTGGGCGCCTCCATATGGAACACGTTGTGGAATTTCAGCTTTCCTGAGAACAGATTGCGCAGCAGATCCTCACGAGTCTGGCCAAGCGGCGCCATTAGATCCTCCGCGACCCGCAGCAGCAGCTGTCCATGTCCCATCTCATCCTGCACCTTGGCCATAATCGCCAGTTTGCGGCGCAGCGTCGGCGCCTTCGGAACCCATTCCTTCTCCGGAAGCGCCCCCATTATTTCACTAACGCCATGCATCGATATCAGCTTAATTAACTGGTTGCGGTAATCGTCTGGCATCCAATCGTCCGCTTCAATCTTGTCGCCCCGGTCAATTCGGTTCAGAAAATGCGCCAAACGCTCGTCGTCCAGCGATCCATCCTGGCCCTTCCGATTACTCATCTTCCAGCCTCCTCTCGTTCACAATGTGTATGGCATGCCCCAAAGCGGCGGCGGCGGCTTCCAGCCAGCCTTCACTAAGCGTCGGGTGCGGATGCACCGTCATAGCCACATCCTCCGCTCTCGCAGCCATTTCGAGGGCGAGGACCCCCTGGCCAATCAAGCTGCCGGCATCCGCCCCCACCGCATGCATGCCCAACAGCAAGCCGGTTTCCTCTTCGACGACTACTTCCGCAAAACCGTCTGTCTTCCCAGCCGCCAATGCGTATCCGTTGGCACGGAAAGGAAAGCGGCCCGTCTTCACCTTAATGCCCTGCCGCTCGGCTTCCGCCCGCGTCAGTCCCACTCCGGCAATTTGCGGGTCAGAAAAAATAACGTACGGCACATACGGCGAGTCGAAAGCACTCGGCAATCCGCCGATCACCTCCGCGGCGACCGTTCCCTGCCTCGCGGCGCGATGAGCAAGAGCAGGCCCCGGCGTAATATCACCAATGGCGAAAATGTGGCGCACATTGGTTCGGCATTCCGCATCGACCGGAACATAGCCGCGCTCATCCATTCGTACCCCGGCCTGACTGAGACCGAGTCCTTCTGTGTTCGGCATGCGTCCGACCGTCACAAGCACCTTGTCGCAGCGGACGCTCTCCTCCCCTTGCTGTCTCGATTCGAGTCGCAGCTCGACATCATCGTCATGCTCCATAATCGCGCGCACTTCCGTGCCCGTCTTGATAACCATCCCTAGCTTGCCGGCGCGCCGCTTCACTTCCGCAGCGAGGCTGCCTTCCACAAGGGGGAGAATCCGCTCCTCGCGCTCAATAAGTGTGACGCGGCATCCAAGCTTGGCGAATGCCATGCCCAATTCGATGCCGATATAGCCGCTCCCGATAATGGCTAAACGCTCTGGTATACTGTCCAATTCCAGCGCCCCCGTGGAAGTGAGGATGCGGGAACCACCTGCCGCAGCAAATGCTGGAAGATGCGGCCGCGATCCTGTCGCGATAACCGCCTGCTTGAACTTGTAGGTCTCGAAGCCGGATTCCGTCTCTACCCCGACGCGGTCATCGGACAGGAAGACTGCGCTCCCCTTCACGACCGTAACCCCGTTAGCGGCGCAGAGCTGCGCCACTCCGCTTCCCAGCCTGCCGACAATGCCGGACTTCCACAACTGCCAATCGGACATATTGAAGGAAAGAGCCCCAGGCTCTATCCGCAGTCCCAGCTTGGAAGCCGCTCTGGCTTCGTCATACAATCCGGCCGCATGAATCAGCGCCTTGGATGGAATGCAGCCCGAATGAAGACAAACACCGCCGAGCTCCTCCTTTTCCACCAACACGACCGATTTGCCCAATTGGCCCAGCCGGATCGCTGACGTATAGCCGCCAGGCCCGCCGCCAATGACAACAACATCCGTTTCTACTGAAATTTCACCGACGACCATCTATACCATCTCCGCCCATAATAAGTCAGGCTGCTCCAGCAGCTGCTTGATCCGATTCGTGAATCGAATCGCCTCCGCCCCATCGATAAGCCGATGGTCGAAGGAAAGCGCCATATTCATCATGAGGCGGATAACACCTTCCCCATTGCGAACGACCATGCGCTGCTCCATTTTGTGCAGCGCCAGGATGGCCGCCTCCGGATGGTTAATGATCGGCGTTGCGAGAAGACTGCCAATCGAACCGACATTGCTGATCGTGAAGGTACCTCCGGTAATTTCCTCAAGCTTCAGCTTTCCTTCCCGAGCCCGCTCCGACAGCTGCCCAATCTCTTCTGCCAGCTCAAATACTGTCTTCCGGTCAGCGTCCCGGATAACCGGAACAATTAGACCGTCCGGTGTATCGGTCGCAATCCCGATGTGATAATAGCGCTTCAACACAATTTCCTTCGTCTCGTCATCAAGCGAAGCGTTGAAGAATGGGAATTCCTTAAGCGCGATGACAATTGCCTTGATGAAAAACGGCAAGTATGTCAACTTCACCTGCCGTTCGGCCGCCAGCGGCCGAATCCGCTCACGCAGCGCCTGCAGGGCATCGGCTTCCAGTTCATCCACCTGCGTGACATGCGGGATGATGCTCACTGCCTTAACCAGCCTCTCGGCGATCCTCAAGCGAACGCCGCGCAGCGGAAGCCGTTCCTCGGCACAAGAAGTCGGTGCGGCCCCTTGCAACCTGGCAGCGGCATTCTGCGGCCGGACAACGGAAGCCGTTCGCTCCAGCGCAGGCTGAACCGCATTTTCCCATGTTAGGTCTGCCCCTGCCCCTTCCGCTTCCTTAGTCGTGCCCGCAGCAGCATAGCGCCGTACGTCCTCTTCGGATATCCGCCCGGCGGCTCCGCTTCCCTTCACCTGCTCGATGTCGACATTCAACTGCCTCGCAAGCTGGCGAACATAGGGAGCTGCGCGCACTCTTCCCACAGGTAATTCAGCAGACACCGACGGCGATGCCGCTGCAGACAATGGCAAGGCCTCTGCTGGTGATGGCGAAGGAGCGTTGACAACCGCTGCTACTGAAGCCGCCTGTTCCGCCTTGCCCGCTTCTATCGCAGGAATGCGCCCCTCCGCTTCGAGAAGGAACAATACCTCGCCTACTCGAACTCCAGCGCCCTCGGCGAACATCAGCTTGCGCACTACGCCGGCCGCCGGAGCGGTCAGCTCGGCGTTCACTTTGTCCGTCTGCACCTCGACGATCGGCTGATCGCAGGCCACCCATTCCCCTTCCTTAATGAGCCATTTTCCGATCTCCCCTTCGTGGATGCCTTCTCCTACGTCGGGAAGCTTGAACTCTATCATTCGCGTTCCTCCTCCTGAACGGTCAGAACTGTATCGCTGCAGCGATTCCCTCTCTTACCCGCCCGACCGTCGGAACATAGACATCCTCGAGCGAGAACTGCGGAACTGGCACATCAAAGCCAGTAATTCGCTGAATCGGAGCCCGCAAATACATCAGCGCTTCATCATTGATCAGCGAAACAATTTCTGCTCCGACGCCGGCCGTTTTCTGCGCCTCATGAACAATTATCGCGCGGCCTGTTTTCTTCACGGATGCGGCAATTGCATCCCGATCAAGCGGATACAACGAGCGGAGATCGATGACCTCACAAGACCAGCCCTTCTCCTGCTCCAGCTGCCGCGCCGCTTCAAGCGCCACCCGCATCATGGCCCCCCATGAAATCAGCGTCACATCTGTGCCTTCCCGGACAATGTTCGCCTTCCCTAGCGGAATGCGGTACATCTCTTCCGGCACTTCTGCCTTGAAGGCCCGATAAATCCTTGCCGGTTCCAAAAATACGACCGGATCGGGATCCTCAATGGCGCTAACAAGCAAACCCTTGGCATCGTAAGGATTGCTCGGTACGACCACCTTAAGCCCGGGCGTATGAACGAAGAATGCTTCCACACTCTCCGAATGAAGCTCTGGCCCTCTAATTCCCGCGCCGTAAGGCGTGCGAATAACAAGTGGGACATTGTACTGTCCCCGCGTCCGATATCGCATGCGGGCCGCATGTGTGACGATCTGCTCGAAGCCGGGATAAATGAAGGCCAAAAACTGAATTTCAACGACTGGAATGAAGCCATTCAACGCCAGCCCGATTGCTGAGCCAATAATGCCGGCTTCAGCCAGCGGCGTATCCACAACCCGTTCCTGGCCGTACTTCTCGAACAGTCCTTCCGTTGCCCGAAATACACCGCCGTTGACGCCAATGTCTTCTCCTGTAAGCATGACGCGCTGATCGTCCGCCAGCTTCTGATCGAGCGCTTCATTAATCGCTTGTAATATCGTTACGTTCCGGCTCATGCTTCACCCTGCCTTTCCGCACACAGGCCGCTCTGTTCCCGCTGCTCAGCCACAGGCCACAACATGTCAGCGTTTACGTGCATGAACATATCTTCAGGCTGGGAATTCGGATAGCTCTCCGCCTCTGCAACCGCGGCCTCGATAAGGCCGCTGATCCGATCCACCAGACGCTCCTCATGCTCCTGGCCCCAAATCCCCCTCTTCACGAGATACCGCTTCAAGCGCTCTATTGGATCGCGCTGCTCCCTCCACTCGGCAGAGAGCCGGGCCTGATCCCGATATTTGCGCGGATCGTCGCTGGTCGTATGCGGCCCGTAACGGAACGTGACTGCCTCGATAAGCGTCGGTCCGCCGCCGTTCAAGCCGCGTTCAAGCGCTTCGCGTACGGTCAGCCAGACGGCGAACACATCGTTACCATCCACTCGAACACCCGGCATGTCGTAAGCAGCCGCGCGCTGGGCGATCGTTCGGGAAGCGGACTGCGCATGGAACGGCACGCTGATGGCGTAGCCGTTATTCTGGCAGAAGAATACAGTAGCCGTCTGATATACCCCGGCAAAATTCAAGGCCTCATGGAAATCTCCCTCTGAGGTTGCCCCTTCGCCGAAGTACACGATGCTCGCCTGCTTCTCACCCTTCAGCTTAGCGGCCCAAGATGTGCCTACGGCATGCGTCAAATGCGTGGCTATCGGCACGCATGGCGGCATAATATGGCGGCCTTCCGGACTGATCGAGCCTTCCATATGGCCCATCCAATAAAGCAGCACCCTGCTGAGCGCCTGCCCATGCGTAATTGCAGCAGCATGATCGCGATAGCTGGGAAACAACCAATCATTGGGGGACAGTGCCAGTGCACTCCCGACCTGCGAGGCTTCCTGCCCCTCATAAGGGGCGTACGTGCCCATTCGGCCCTGCCTTTGCAGGTTGACCGCCTTCCGATCGAACATTCTTGTCAGCATCATGTTCTCGTACATTTTTATTGCCAGATCCTCGTCAATGGCTCCCTCGGTAGGGTGGCGAAGCTCTCCGTCCGGCGCCAGCACCTGATAGGGTTCAAGCACTTGATACGGCTCAAGCAGCCCGCGCATATCTTCATGCCGCATTCTCTTTCCTGCCTTCTCTATAACTGGCGAGGCAGACGGATGCCCCTGACTTTGAATCATCAATACCGCTCCCTTTCCCTTTTTTGCTATCCCAACAGCAAGCGGTCATCCGCGACTCCCTTCAACTGGGCGAATTTTTTCAACAATACCTCAATCGTCAAATGCTTCTTTTCCTCTTCCGGCACATCCAAAATAATCTCGCCTGCATCCATCATAATCAGGCGGTTGCCGAGCTCGATGGCTTGCTGCATATTGTGCGTCACCATCAGCGTCGTGAAGTTGGAACGCTCGACGACTTCCTTTGTCAGCGCTGTAATCAATTGCGCCCGCGCCGGGTCAAGCGCAGCCGTATGCTCATCCAGCAGCAACACCTTCGGCTGCGTGAAGGTCGCCATCAGCAGGCTAAGCGCCTGCCGTTCTCCGCCTGACAGCAGTCCGGCCTTAGCTGACAGCCGATTCTCGAGCCCTAGGTGCAGTGAGGCAAGGCTCTCGCGGAACAGATCCTTCCGCTTCTTGTTCACACCCCGGTGCAGGGTACGTCCTTTGTCACGCGAGTAAGCAACCGCGAGATTCTCCTCAATCGTCATCGTCGGCGCCGTGCCAGCCATCGGGTCTTGGAACACGCGCCCGATCTTGCGCGAGCGCTCGAATTCAGAGAGGCTGGTCACGTTCTCGCCGTCGATTTCAATGGCTCCGCTATCTGGAGTCATCCCGCCCGAGATCATATTCATCAGCGTGGACTTGCCCGCCCCATTGGAGCCGATAATCGTTACGAATTCACCCTCACGAAGCGTTAAGTTTATATGTTGCAGAGCAATTTTCTCGCTCGCCGTCCTGCGGTTGAACACTTTTCGAATCCCCTCAAGTTTCAGCATGGCTTTCCCCCCTTGCTCCGTGGTCGATGGATAGGTGTGGAGCATCTTCTTGAAAGGATCTCATCCGCCTTTCTTTCCATGTTGTTAGAACCCGTGACATGACAAGGGCGGCAACCACAATGACAGCGGTTAGCAGCTTCAGGTCATTCGGATTCAACCCAATGCGGAGTGCCAGCATAATAATGAGGCGATAGACAATAGCTCCTCCGATTACGGCGAAGGTTGCCCGCCGAATGGAAGCATGACCGAACACGGCTTCCCCCATAATGACGGAGGCCAAACCGACGATGATAATGCCGATTCCCATTGAGACATCCGCAAACTCCTGATATTGGGCAAAAAGCGCGCCGGATAGCGCTACCAAGCCATTAGACAGGCTCAGCCCGATAATTTTCATATTGTCGGTGTTCGCAGAGAGGCTGCGGATCATTTTCGTATTGTCGCCGGTGGCCCGAATCGCGAGGCCAATCTCTGTATCCAAAAACCAGTCAATGGCCCATTTGATGAGCAGAACGAATATCCCTACGGCTGCCAAAATCGCAAGCGGCTGCAGACTGGACAAGAAGGATTTGAGCTGTGTGAATAGAGTGCTTTCCCCCAGCAGCGGTGTATTCGCCTTGCCCATAATCCGCAAATTGATCGAATATAAAGCAATCATCGAAATAATACCGGACAGCAGCGTATTGATTTTCCCTTTTGTATGGAGCAGTCCGGTCACGGTTCCTGCCACACATCCTGCCAGCAGCGCCCCCAATGTAGCGAGCAGCGGGGAATAGCCGGATGTAATCATGACAGCCGCAACGGCCCCGCCGGTGGCAAAGCTGCCATCTACGGTCAAATCGGGAAAGTCGAGAATTCGAAACGTTACGTAAACGCCCAGAGCCATTAACGCGTAAATGACCCCTGCTTCCAAAGAACCTGTCAGCGCATATAGCACGATAGCATCCTCCTAATTTGGAACGACTTATTTCTCTATCAGGATTGCGCCTTGTGTCATCTCTTCCGTCAATTTGATTCCTTGCGCCTCCGCCGCCTTCGGGTTAATCATCAGATCCAACTTCTTGGAGACCTCAACGGGGATATCTGCCGGCGATGTGCCCTTCAGAACCTTCACAGCCATCTCACCTGTCGCATAGCCGAGATCATAATATTTGAATCCGATTGATGCGAACGCGCCTTCCCCAACCGATTCACTGCTCTCGCAGAAGAGCGGAATGTCCTTGTCATTAGCGACCGAAACGACTGAGCTTAGCGCCGAAATGACCGTATTATCAGACGGGAGATAGATGATATCCGCGCGGCCTACCAGCGAATCGGCAGCCTGCTTCACCTCCGAACTGTTCGTCACGGTGGCCTCGACCGTCTCCAATCCGCCTTCCTGCAGCACCTGCTTCACATTGGCGATGTTGACAACAGAGTTCTGCTCCCCGGAATTGTAGATAACGCCTACCTTGCGGGCCTCAGGGAAAAACTTCTTCATCGTCTCCATCGTCTTCTTGATCGAGTCTGGATTCGTGTCGCGCGTGCCTGTCACATTGCCTCCTGGCTTTTCAAGACTGTTGACCAGCTTCGATGCAACCGGATCCGTCACAGCCGTGAACAGCACGGGAATGTCTTTCGTCGCCTTCACAATCGCCTGTGCGGTCGGTGTAGCGATTGCCA
Organism: Paenibacillus sp. KS1; assembly: GCF_001680695.1. Classification (NCBI taxonomy): domain Bacteria; kingdom Bacillati; phylum Bacillota; class Bacilli; order Caryophanales; family Paenibacillaceae; genus Paenibacillus; species Paenibacillus sp. KS1. Next base: position 10,197 of record NZ_MAIS01000031.1, read on the forward strand.
AAATGAGGTCATTTTTATCGCCCACCAGCTTTTGGGCGATCGTGAGATTGTTGTTCATATCCCCCTGCGCATTGTGGAAATCAACTTGCAAATTAACATTTTCCTCGTACCCGGCGTCCTTCAGCGCCTGCATAAAGCCTTCTCTCGCCCCATCCAGCGAAGGATGATTTGCGAACTGCGCAATGCCGATTTTGATCATCTTTTTGCCGTCTGCATCCTTACCCATGTCCTTCGGTTCGTCTGAGTTCCCACATGCTGTCAGCAACAGTGAGCAAACCATAAAAATCGGGAAAAACAGTTTCATCCAACCTCGCTCCTTTGCAACAATAATTGGTATTGATTGCGCTTTCAATATAATAATTAGATAAAAAGCGTATTGGCGAGTTGTTTTAGATATAAGGCTTTCAAGGCTCTCTAGTGGTATCAAGACATGTTAGGTATTCGCTCTGCTGCTTCGTAGAAAATTCGTTCCTAATCTGTTGCTGTGTTTCATCTGGAAGGATAAATGTGAATGCGCTTGCCCTCGTGGCTGAGCGCTGCTGCCTGATGGCTTAGATGTGGAGATGTCGCGTATGTATGCGTTGTAAAGATCGCGTAGATGCACAGGGCCGTGCTAAATGCTGGAGTTTTTTCAATTCGAAATCGTTGAGTTGCTCAACATAATCGAACATTTGTAATACGTTTTTTCTGTGGTGCGTTATTTTAACGTTATATTATCACACCGTCATAACTAATGTCAATATTTGGACAAATTTTTATATGAAATGTATGATTTATGTTATATCCCCTGCCGTAAAAAACAAAAAACTGAATGGTACAGGGCCATTCAAGGTCGATTGAGCACTTATGCAAGCTTGTATAAATTTGTTGACTGGTCAAAAAATAAAGCGGTGACACCGCGATCATCAGATCACCAGCGTACACCGCTATCCCCTATTTAGGGCAATAATCCCTGTTCCTTTTGCTCAAAAAATCCCGTATGTATAGGCTTAAAAATCCGAAATCTCCGGTTTTTTCCACAGCATCGCTGATCCACCCACAATAAGGAGTGCTGCTAATGTAATCCCGATTAGGGAAGAGCTCGCAAACGCGCTTAATGAAAAGACGGCAAAGAACAAAAGCGAAACACAGGTCAGAATACATATCGGAATCAGGAGCCATTTATTACGGTTCCCCATGATATAAAATTCAAATAATCCGAAGGCCACCGCAAGCGGAAATCCAGGCCAAACCGTACCGAATGCATCGAACAGCATCCCAATTTGACATACTACACCGCTAACGATCAAGATCCCGCCAGGTATAAGCAGCCCCGCTGCGCGCCCCTTGGTAACAAAGAAGAACATAAAATGAAAAAACAAACCGAGTGGGATGACAAACAATGTTGGCCAAAAATAACCGAATATGCTCCCCGCAGTTGCAAATTTCTCAGCGCCCCATCCGCTCCATGTAACCAGCATCAGCAAAATACCGAAGCCGATTAATGAGAGCGCCTTAATACTTCTACTATTCAAGCTCCTCTACCTCCCTTTACTTTCCCAACCCCTATTTCGTTATCCATACGTCGCTTCATAAGACGACATTCCCTTCGTTAATCCCTTCATTATCTTTATGAAAAAAATTTTATGTGACATGAATGACCTGCTCTCTCCGTTCAGCCTCCTTATAGGCGCTTGCAATCCCTGACTTGTGTATTTGCTCCTTGGCTACAACTTTATAAGATAACACGGCGGTAAACGGTTCCGTAAATGGAGTTGGAGTTACCCGAATCGTCCTGTCATCCAGCCACACGGCTTGCAATTGCTCACCTGATTCCATATTAAAAGGCTCTGTGCGCTCGAAGCCGTCCTGGTACCAAGGGAACTCTTCTGCTTTTTGTACTCCTGGTTCATTCAGGCACACATACAGGGACAGGTCATCACAAAATTGAAGCATTCGAAAATGATTGGCTATCGTCGAATCCGACAAATCCACAACTTGTTCCCTAATTCGCTGCTGACGCTGCCGTTCATGCTGGAGAAATACGATTACGTCCTGCTGCTCCTCTACATGAAAGAAAGAGGCGAAATGCTTGCTGCACAATAGGCTGGCATATGGATTGGCTGTCTCGATATCGTCCAGCCCCTTACGATAGAACGCAAGCTTTAAGGCCATCGGATAATCCATGAATGTATACGGCTCCTGTTGTGCGTCATTCCAAATTGGTGTATCGTCAAGTCCGATCCAGCTGCAATCATGCTCGTAGGCAGCATATATGGCATCCTCATATCTGTCACGGGTACCAAGCAACTCCGTGCGGAACTTTGAAGCGATCTCGCCAGATAGATATCCATGGTCGTGCTGTGCAATGCATACGATTTCATCTTTCCTTGTCCGAATAATCATTTCCATACAACTCCTTTATCGTCGTACTACCTTTATAAAGAGAAAGAAGTGCCATCCTTGATCCTTAATTAGGACTCACGGTTATTGATTTTTCCATTGGCAGCAGTTATGCTGTGTGAGATGAACAATTAGGAGGGATATTATGAGCAAGACATCCAACAAGCGCCGCAAGTCAGAGCGCGCAGGACATTTAGACCCGAGCTTACTGCGGGGAAGCTGGACACGGAAGCCGTATACACAAGTCGTGCCGAATAAGAAAGCAGAGCAGCGCCGAAGCCTATGCCGGAAACGGGTAGATGACGGCGCTGTTGCTTTTTAACGACATCTAATCTTTTTGTATCTCCTCATCTCCTCGAATTTGTTATCTTTTCGAAAAGTGCCTTTGATCATTTGCAGCTTCTTCCCTGCTTCGATACAATATGAATAAGCAGATCCGATTGGACGGATCCCACAGAAAGGAAGGTGCCGCCGTATGGCTAACACTCACACCTATTCGCGCGGCGAAGAAATCGCTAACGCGATTACGCACGGCATTGGAGTCGTTATGAGCATAGCTGCCCTGACGCTGCTTATCGTATTCGCCTCATTGTATGGACAACCCATCCATGTCGTCAGCTTCACGATTTATGGCATATCGATGCTTCTCTTGTATACCTCATCGACATTGGTGCACAGCTTTCCTGAAGGAAAAGTAAAGGACTTGTTCGAGACCTTCGATCACGCATCCATCTATTTATTCATCGCGGGCACTTATACACCGCTTGTCTTAATCGCATTGCCTAAGCTTATCGGCTGGACACTGTTCGCCATCGTATGGACTATTGCTGTCGGAGGCGTTGTATTCAAAGCCTTCTTCACGAAGCGATTCCTCTTCATGTCCACGCTGCTCTATATTGCTATGGGGTGGTTGATCGTGTGGGCGTGGCATCCACTGACAGAGGCTATGCCATCCTTCGGACTGACGATGCTGATCATTGGCGGTATCCTGTATACACTTGGCACTATATTCTACGTATGGAGAGGTTTCCCCTTCCATCATATGATATGGCATCTATTTGTGCTTGCAGGTTCCGTTGCTCACTTCTTCTCCGTACTGTCCTTAGTCCAAATTCACGTATAGCTCGTAAGTAGAGGTTGTTCACAAAGTCCGCTTTTGATCACGTACTGTAGGATTTACCCGATTGATGAAGCCGCCAATCTCCTCTTGCCGCAGAGATTGGCGGTTTTGTGTAGGTTATTGCAGAAGTTATTGTTCGCTCTGGCATGGGCCAGTTGAACGTCTATTTACGAATTGAGGCTCGAGGATAACCTTGTGGTACGCTTCCTTGCCGGCTTGGCCTTCCTGATCAGGACGCTCCATAATATCCGCTAATATAGTAGCGGCACGGCGTCCAATCTGTGCTTCATTCTGATAAATATGACTAAAGAATGTCTCTCTCTCCTCCAAGTGCTCCGGGTCATCAAACGTTACGATCGAGATATCCTCTGGCACTCTCAGTCCCGCCCGCTTCGCGATCTGATGCATGCGCATGCCAAGCTTGCCATGCAGCGCAATAAACGCAGTGGCCATCTCGCTCTTCATATACCGAGCAAGTACAGAATCATCAGCTTCCTCTCCGACAGGAAGCGTAAAATCCGTTAGAATGAGTGCTGGATTGATCATGGCCCCCCGTCTCTGATATTCATTCATATACCCTGCTATGCGATCCTGCACACTCACACAATCTCGGAACGCATCTGTGCAGATCGCAATATTCCGGTGACCGAGTTCCCATAAATGAGCTACCGCCATCTCCGCGCCTTTGCGGTTGTCCGAGCATACATAATGGGTGTCCACTCCAGGCAAATATCGATCGATAAGCACGAATGGGAAACCATTTACCTTCAGTGACAATATTTCTTCATTGTAGATATCTTCATCCACAGGGAATAACAGCAAGCCTGATATGCCCATGTCCAGCATCTCCCGAATTGTCTGCTCTTCCCGCTCCTTCGAGCCTCCGCTAAAGGCCACGATTAGAGAGTATCCACGCTCGTTCAACGTCTGCTGAATCGAATTAATAAGCCGCATCGCAAAATAATCATCCAATGTAGGCATCATGAATCCGACTACATTTCGTCTTCGTTCCTGGCTTCCAGAGCCTGCTCCATTGACATCCAGTCCTTCTGTACCTCCAGCTTGCTCCTCACGTACCGTGCTGGAGCCAATTGATTTCTGCTCCGCTACGAAGCTGCCTCTTCCGGGGACTCGATAAATCAACCCTTCCTTCACAAGAGCTGCAAGCGCATTCACAACTGTAATGCGGCTAACTTGGAACTGCTCCATCAGTTCCTTCTCTGTCGGAATCCGGTCATTCGTCTTCAATTGTTTCGTATGAATCATATCCTCAATATATCGCTGAACTTGCAAATATAGCGGCGATCGAGAATCATAGCTCATTTAGATCATCCTTAATTATTAATTTAATATATATAATATAGCATTTAGGTAGAAGAGACAATGATTAGGGAAAATTCGGAAGCAAAAAAAAGAGCGATGCACCACTCTCCACCGCTCTTTCCTCGATTCATATCTAAACGGACGACTATCGCCCGTGCTTCGGGATATACGTAAAGATATCACCGGATTCAAACGCATCTATCAATTGATTAAGCCATCCATAATACGCTTCCGCCTGCTCCATCTTGGCGATATCCTTCGCAATGACTGCCGCAAGCTGTTCATCCTCCGAGCTGCCGCGCAGAAGCTCCAGCTCTTTGACTGAACGTCGAATCGCAGATAAGTTTATTTCTACGGCTTTTCTCCATTTCAGACCGAAGTAATCCGCAAATGTCTGATGCCAATCCTGTTCTGCCTCATATAAATCCTTGCGCGTCCCCTTCTCCCACACTTTATGCACCATCTTCATGTCCACAAGTGTGCGAACGCCCGTACTCATGCTTGTCTTGCTCATCTCCATCTCCTGCTTCATGTCATCCAACGTCATCGGATGATCGCTGAAGAACAGTAGGCCGTACAAATGCCCAGTAGAATGGGTCATGCCGTACAAGTCCATATTTTGTCCGATCGCTTCAATGACACGATTGCGAGCCTTCTCCACGGCGCTCTTCTGCTCCTGTGTCAACTGTGCGAACGTAGTCATGAGTCATTCCTCCTGTGCCGAATCCTATCCCTGCAGCAATGGCAGACCGATTCGAAACCGCCCTATATATATTTGTCGAACATTGCTGTAAAAGCTCATTCTCTATGTTCCACGAACATTGTAAGAGAATAGGAACAAATTGTAAAGAAGCAAATGGGATAGCAATATTTAGCATATTGGAGTATTCAAAAGAATAAGTTCATAAAGTTTTTTCTGAACGTATCTTACAAACTGTTTTCATGGTTGTTCTCTGTTTTTTCCAAGGGTTAAAATGGATATAGCGTAAATAACGCTCAATTCCATACGCAAGAGAGGTGACAGGATTGTCCATGATCAAGGTCAACCAAGTGACTAAAATATTTGGACAGCACGAACAAAAAGCACTCACTCTACTGCAACAAGGGTGGTCAAGAGAGCGGCTCGCCAAAGAAAAACAAGCGACCGTAGCTGTGAACCAGGTATCCTTTGCCGTGGAAAAAGGAGAAATCTTCGTTATTATGGGTTTGTCCGGCAGTGGCAAATCCACACTCGTGCGCATGCTAAACCGACTCATTGAGCCAACCTCAGGTGAAATCTGGCTGAAGGATCGGAATATTTCGAGACTGAATGCAGCCGATTTGCGAGAGGTGAGGCGAAGGACAATTGGGATGGTATTTCAGAAATTCGCACTCTTCCCCCACCGTACTGTGCTTGACAATGCCGCATATGGCCTCGAAATACAAGGTCTCTCCAAGGAACATCGCTACCGCAAGGCCACTGAAGCGCTAGAGCTCGTCGGCCTAGGTAGCTGGGAAGACAAATACCCGGAAGAACTAAGCGGCGGCATGCAGCAGCGAGTTGGATTGGCACGTGCCTTAGCTAATAATCCAGATATCCTCCTTATGGATGAAGCATTCAGTGCACTAGATCCGTTAATCCGCCGCGATATGCAGGATGAACTGCTTGCCCTGCAGCAGAAAATGCACAAAACCATCATTTTCATTACCCATGACTTGGATGAAGCGCTGCGCATCGGCGATCGCATCGCCTTGCTGAAAGACGGCAAGCTTATTCAGATTGGAACCCCCGAGCAAATGTTGATGCAGCCAGCTGACGAATATGTAGAGCGATTCGTTGAAGGCGTAGACTTATCCAAAGTCCTTACCGCCTCGCATATTATGCGCAGGCCAGAGACGATATCCTTAGATCGCGGTCCGCGAGTGGCGCTGCAATTAATGAGGGATATCGGTATTTCCACACTGTTCGTCGTCGGAAAGGATAAGTCCCTTCAAGGGGTCGTTACAGCCGAACAGGCTAGCGAGGCAGCTCGCAGAGGCCTATCCTTGCAACAAGTCATGCACATCGACGTTCCCATCGTATCGCCCTCTATTGTTCTTCATGAGCTGCTAGCCTTATCTGGCGAAGCGAAACTTCCTATTGCTGTTGTCGATCCGGATGGCAAGCTAATGGGCGCCATTGTACGCGGTGCCGTACTCGGAGCGCTTGCAGGCAATCTAATTGACTCAGCGGATGAGATGGATGATTCTACGAAATCTATGCCAACTGCCTCATCAGGACTCGAGCGCCTAGAACCCTTAGCTAACGCAGACAATAGCAGTCGCTCTACGGAAGGAGTGACACTCGATGCAGCTGAGAATCGGTGATTGGGTCGAGCACGCCGTCAATTGGCTAAGCACGAACGCAGATGGATGGTTCCGACTGCTCTCCAAATGGATTGAGCGAATTGTAGAGAGCATCTCGGATCTCTTTCTGCTGCCACCGTCTTATGTGCTCATTTTCATGGCTGCATTGCTTGCCTTTGTCATCGGCCGATGGTCACTATCGCTGCTTACGCTTATCGGACTCTTTATCATCGATTGGCTTGGATACTGGGAACCCACAATGAATACACTTGCGCTCGTAATTGTCGCCACGATCCTATCAATCATCATCGGCGTCCCGCTAGGCATCGCTTGTGGGAAAATAGACCGATTGTCCCGCATTGTCAAGCCAATACTGGACTTCATGCAGACGATGCCGGCATTTGTCTACCTGCTTCCCGCCGTATTTCTATTCGGTCTAGGAATCGTACCTGGCGTGATTGCTTCTATTATTTTTGCCGTTCCTCCTACCATTCGCCTAACTGAACTCGGCATACGTCAAGTTCCGCACGACATGATCGAAGCCGCTTCCGCGTTCGGCTCTACATCCATGCAGACCTTGTGGAAGGTACAGCTTCCCGTAGCCATGCCGACACTAATGGCGGGCGTGAATCAGACCATCATGCTGACGCTATCCATGGTCGTGATCGCATCCATGATCGGGGCACAAGGGATTGGCACCGAAGTCTATCGAGCTGTCACAATGCTCAAAATCGGCAAGGGATTCGAGGCAGGGCTGTCTGTTGTACTGTTAGCCATCATCTTGGATCGTTTCTCTCAACAATGGCTGAAAAAACGGAAAACGAATAAACAAGGAGCGTGATGGAAATGAAACAACGTCGTACAAAGTATTGGGTGCTGGCTGGACTTGTTGCTATGTTAGGCTGGACTTTGGCCGGATGCGCCGACTCATCTAGCAGCACGGCTGGCAATGATGGAACCGCGAGTTCAACAGGCGGCAGCATCGGAAAGCAGGTTGATTATAAGATTATCGGAATTGATGCCGGTGCAGGCATTATGCAATCGACAGAAGCAGCTCTTAAGGATTATGAGCTGACCGATTGGAAGCTGATCGAAGGCTCTGGGGCTGCGATGACTGCCGCTCTAGATAAAGCAATCAAGAAGCAGGAGCCTATCATTATTACGGGCTGGACGCCGCACTGGATGTTCGCGAAGTATGAATTGAAATACTTAGAGGATCCGAAGGGTATCTACGGCGGCGATGAGCAAATTCATACGATTGCTCGCAAGGGATTGAAGGAAGATGAGCCAAGCGCGTACAAGACATTGGATCAATTCGAATGGGCGGCTGAAGACATGGCGAAGGTAATGGTGGACATTCATGATGGTCAGGAGCCGAAGGATGCAGCCAAGGCTTGGATCGAAGCGAATGCAGACAAAGTCCAGGCTTGGACGAGCGGAGTCGACAAGGTTGAGGGTAAGAAGCTCAAGCTTGGATATGTGGCTTGGGATTCCGAAATAGCGAGTACAAATATTATTGCTTCCGTATTAGAAAATGAAGTTGGGTATAAGGTCGATCTGATTCAGGTAGAGGCTGGTCCAATGTGGACAGGTGTTGCCAATGGTGACGTTGACGCAATTGTAGCAGCTTGGCTGCCTACTACCCATAAGGACTATTATGAGCGCTTCCAAAATAATGTGGACGATCTTGGCCCGAATTTGAACGGTACCAAAATTGGTCTCGTCGTCCCTTCTTATGTTACTATTCAATCGATTGAGGATATGAAGAAATAGACCCCACATTATGGGCAGTCCTTGTCTGATAGATAGAGCGGAAGCATCGTTCCGTGATATCCAATCCATCACAGATGATTATGCGCATCGTAATGGCGAATACACGATAACATTATCCATTTAAAAAAAAGCGCCTGTGGCAAGGATCGGATTCCCGATTCAATGTCACATGGCGCTTCTTCAATTGCTTACATATAAGTTGTTATCCGTTAGCTTCTTCCTTGATTCATGGAACCAAGGAACGGTGTCACTGATCCAACTGCCAACAAGGCAAGGCGATGCATTGCTCGCGTACACACTGTGTAGAACAGCTTGCGATCTGCTTCATTCCCATAAGCCTGCTCGTGCGCGTCAAATACAATAACTCCATCGAATTCAAGACCCTTCGCCAAGTAGGATGGGACAACCCATAGTCCGGATACGAACTGCTTCGTATGCTTCGATACCCGCTTCAATTGCGGGAAGCTGTGCTGCAGGCATTCGTGAACCTGCGCCGCTGTCGCTTCATCCTTCGTAATAATTGCAATGGAAGCAAGCTCCCCTGCCTCAGTCCATGCCGATAGCTGCTTACTAGCTTGATCCAGCTGCTCCTCCTCGTCCTCGCAGCGAATGAGAATAGGCTCTTCACCCTCTCTACTGAAAGGCTCTACCTTCTCGCCATTTGGCAGCACACTGCTCGCGAGCTCCATAATATTGCGAGTAGAGCGATAGCTCTTGCGAAGCGTAATAACATCGGACTTCTTCTCTGAGAATACAGCTTGCAGCGCGGACGCTGACCCCATACGATTCGATTCGTAGATCGCTTGATTCCAATCGCCCAATATCGTGAAGCGGCTGCGTGGGAATAATCGAGTCAGCAGCGCATATTGGAACGGCGAGTAGTCCTGCGCCTCATCGATCACCACATGTCGAATATGGTTAAAGGTGTCGAATCCTTCTACACTTTCAATTAAATACAGCAATGGGGAAGCGTCCTCAAATGGAATCATCCCTGATTCGAATTGATTTACTGCCCGCTGGCCAATTGCCCGTATCGTCTCCACGTCAATGGTTCCATTGACGCTCGCGATACCATCTGTCTGACGCGCCCAATGCTCAAGCTTGCGCATGCAGTCACAATACATCTCTTCCCAATCGACGAAGCGAAGCTCCTTCGCCTGCTTGCGGAACCGCTTCAACCACTTGTTCACCTGCTTGCGGCTCAAGTCGCGAAGCTCTTCTTCCGTCCCTAAATAATTCGGCTGCTGCTGCAGCTTGCGATAGACACGCTTCTGTTCCTTCACTGCCCAAGCACGAAGCTGTTCCAGCAGCCAATCTCTTAGCTTGTCCATCCGAGCAGGCAATGACCAATCCGCAAGCTGGCTATAGAATTGCTCCGCAAGCTGTTCGGTGCTAATTATCGTCCGCTTCGGCGTCCCAAAGCGAATGAAGCGCATGCCTTCCCGCTGCAATGATTCAATATAGCGATCGAGGATCTGCTGATAGCCCGCCGAAGCTTTCCATCTTGCCGCGGCCGCTTCGACTCTTGCCTCTCTAGAAGCTGTCCAGCGTTCCATGCCCTGCATGAGGCGTTCCGTCTGATCATAAATATCCTCAATGCTGCGCTCGGTGACGAGCCGATGCTCGATATAAGATTGGAACGTCGTCTGCGTCATATTCTCCTCGCCAAGCTCAGGCAATATGCTGGACACGTAATCGTTGAATAGATCATTCGGTGAGAATAAGATAATTTGCTCGGAACGCATGCTGCTGCGATATTTGTACAGCAGGTACGCAATTCGCTGCATGGCTGCTGACGTCTTGCCGCTTCCTGCCGCTCCCTGCACAATAAGCACATCATGCAGGTCATCCCGGATAATGGCATTCTGCTCGCGCTGTATCGTGCTGACGATACTCTTCATCTTCGTATCAGCACTCCGCTTCAGCATCTCCTTCAGCATGTCGTCGCCGATCTGAATACCGGTATCGAAGACAGCCTCCAAGCGGCCATTTCGGATGAGGAACTGACGCTTGAGCGTCATCTCTCCTTCAATAACTCCTGCTGGAGTCCGATATTGCACCGGACCTGGCGCATAATCATAGAACAACCCAGCAATCGGCGTACGCCAATCGTAAACAAGATGTTCTCCACTCTCTTCATCCGACACGGACATGAGCCCGATATAGACTGGTAGTGTCTCCATGTCTCCATCTTCTATAAAGTCAACGCGCCCGAAGTAAGGCGCCTGAATATGCTTGCGCAGCTTGTTCAGCCATTTGGCTGCATGCTTCTGTACGCGTTCGTGACTTGCCAAGTCCTTCGCCTGCTGCATGATGCTCACATACGTCTCGAACATCTCGTCATTATCGACCGATACCTCGTCCCAGAATTGGCGCTTCATCTCCACAATTTCTGCTTGACGTTCCTCAGCGGTCGCTTCTAATGCAGCGATCTGGCGATCCATTAAGCGAAGCACGCCTGTTAGATATAATTCTTCCTCATCCCTCATGGATGGTTGTTCGTTCACCTTGCAACTCCTTTCCGCCTGCTGGCCGATTCGAATCCTCTTAGGATCTGTATCGAAAAGTACTATTATATCCTAAACTTAGGCTCCGTGTAACGTCCCTGCACTTTCGTTTGCATTCTCCGCATCGTCTAAGTGAAGAATGACCGTTTCAAGCGCCTTCACCACATCATCCTGCGACATACTCGGCATGTTGGAATAACGAGCTGCCTGTACGGGCAAAAATGGGATATGAATAAATCCGCCGCGCTTATGATTTGGATCTTGCTGCTCATTAAGAAGGTGCATCAGCCGGTAAAATATCGCATTACACACGAACGTTCCCGCTGTATAGGAAATCGAGCAAGGGATGCCCTCTTCTTGTACAGCCGCGCGAATTGCCTTCAATGGCATACGGGCCCAATAGGCGACTGGCCCATTCTCGACAATGGCTCCATCAGTTGGCTGCGCCCCATCATTATCAGGTATGCGTGCATCCTTCAAATTAATGGCTACACGTTCCAGTGTAATATCCGGTCTGCCTCCGGCTTGACCGACACAGATCACGGCTTCCGGCTTCACTTGCTCCATTGTTTCCGCCAGCACGGTTCCCGCCCGCTCGACCGAGGTTGGAAGCTGGATGGCATGAACGTCGTAACGTCCGATACTGCGACCATGAAGCAGCTTAACTGCCTCCCAAGAAGGATTAATCGTTTCATTGCCAAATGGGTCAAACCCTGTGATGATTACTGTGTTGCTCATCGATACAGCACCCCGCTCTGTTTTATTTTCAATACGTAGGAAATATGCTATTCTTGTCAACGAATGTGAAAGGAGATACATACCATGTCACAACTAGATATTTCATCCCTCATCCTGCTCGGATTTGCAGGACTCGGCATTGTAAGCGGCAATTCTACCGTTACGATCGCAATGGTCGTTCTTCTGCTGCTCCGCGTGACGAACATGCAGAGCCTATTCCCTTGGATTGAGAAGTACGGATTAACTGTTGGCATCATTATCTTGACGATCGGAGTCATGGCACCGATTGCAAGCGGCAAAATGTCCATCGATACGATCGCGCAATCCTTTATGAATTGGAAGTCGCTGTTAGCTATTGCCGTCGGAATCCTCGTTGCGTATTTGGGAGGCCGCGGCGCCCAATTAATGACTCAATCTCCAACTGTGGTCGCTGGTCTGCTCGTAGGCACCGTTCTTGGCGTGGCCTTGTTCCGCGGTGTTCCGGTCGGCCCTCTCATTGCAGCAGGCATACTGTCATTGCTGCTCGGGAAATCATAACGACGACCTCGAATCATCTTCATCATACGATGATTCCTGATATACGGCAAATCACCTATTAGGGCTATTTTGCTCACATAGCAGCTGCTTTAGCTGTCGCATATTAGCAGTTCAGCAGCAAATATGATCAATGGGATAAGGCACGTCAAATGTTAAATTTGTGCAACAAAATGATTGACAATATTTCATCCACAGTGCTAGAATCAACAAGCAGACAGGACGATAACAATGAATCGTCCAACTAAATTCATGCAGAAAGGCAGGTAAACTCCATGTTGACAGTACAATTGCTAAATCAACACATTGATAACGCAGCCGCAGCACAAGCAATTTCATATCAGTGGAGCCCTGCTGAACCGAGCGATCTGATTGGTTTCTAACGATTAGATCGAACGGAAGAATGAATCCATTTCGATAGATCATGAGGTACTGATTGGGTAATCGCCAATCAAGTGCCATGATGGATTTCGGATCGTGGAATCAGGATTGGACAACGGGCGCTCACCGCTCGTACATATGACCTTATTCATCAAGGGATATCGTTTACGAACGGTATGCCCTTTTTTTATTGTCTGGCGATCAATCTGCAACAAATGACAAAGGATGTGAATGTATGTTTTCCGTACTAGGAAAGCTCGGCTGGTTCTTTAAAGAACACAAAACGAGATACTTAATCGGGGTAACCCTGCTCATCGCAGTAGGCATACTTGAACTTCTGCCTCCCCGACTGCTCGGTAATGCTATCGATGAGATCGTAACAGGTGCGATCACGTGGCAGTCTCTAACGAAGTACCTATTTTACATTCTCGGTTCCATGGTGATCATTTATGGAATTACGTATGTATGGATGTATCAAATCTTCGGAGGAGCCAACCTTGTGGAGCGCAAGCTGCGCTCCAAGCTGATGCGCCAGTTCTTGAAGATGACGCCTCCGTTCTTCGAGAAGAATCGTACAGGCGACTTAATGGCGCGATCAACGAATGACCTGCGTTCCGTTGCCATGACAACTGGCTTCGGCATGCTTACCTTAACCGACTCGACTGCATTTCTCGCGACCGTGCTTGTCGCAATGCTTATAATGCAGTGGAAGCTGACACTTGCGGTGCTGCTCCCGCTGCCCTTCATCGCCATCGCGATGAAGATATTCGGCAAGAAGATTCATGAGCGCTACACCATTGCACAGGATGCGGTCGGCAAAATGAATGATCAGGTGCTCGAATCAGTTGGCGGTGTACGCGTACTTCGCGCCTATGTACAAGAGAAATCAGATGAACAGCACTTCCGCAACATCGTACAGGACGTGTATGAGAAGAATGTCGCTGTTGCCAAAATTGATGCGTTGTTCGATCCCGTTATTCGCTTGTTTATCGGGCTTAGCTACATGATCGGGCTTGGATTCGGTGCTTATCTGATTATTCATAATGAGATGACACTAGGTGAATTGCTGACATTCAATATGTACCTTGGATTTATGATCTGGCCAATGTTTGCCATTGGCGAACTTATCAATGTTATGCAGCGTGGGAATGCCGCAATGGATCGGGTAAACGAAGTTCTTCATTACACCCCAGATGTACAGGATGCAGCGCAACCTAAGGAAGTCGATGTTCCAGCAACCTTCACTTGGAAGCATTACAAATTCCAGTATCCATCGTCGACGGTGCCTAATCTGGAGGACATTTCACTTACGCTGCGCAAAGGTCAGACGTTGGGCATTGTCGGACGTACCGGCAGCGGCAAGTCAACGTTCATTAAACAATTGCTGCGGGAATACCCGATTGGGAATGGTCAGTTCTTAATCAATGACGTGCCGCTCGATCAAATTCCAATGGATCAACTCCACAGCTGGATCGGTTATGTGCCGCAGGAGCAAATTCTATTCTCAAAAACCGTGAAAGAAAATATTCTACACGGTTCAGAACATGGTACGGAACAAGATGTGATGAATGCCATCGATACGGCCTCCTTCACACATGACCTTCCTACCCTGGTCAACGGTATCGACACGATCGTTGGTGAGAAAGGTGTGGCGCTGTCTGGCGGTCAGAAGCAGCGTGTATCTCTGGCACGTGCCTTCATTAAAGACCCAGAAGTGCTTATTTTGGATGATGCCCTCTCTGCGGTAGATGCACGGACAGAAGCGAATATTATTAAGAATATTCGTGAGCAGCGTGCTGGCAAGACGACACTCATTACAACACACCGTCTGTCTGCCATCGAGCATGCAGATATGATTATTGTCATGGATGACGGACGCATCGTCGAGCAAGGCACGCACGAGCAACTGCTCCAGCAAGGCGGCTGGTATAAGGAACAGTATGACCGCCAGCAATTGGAGTCTGGATTGTAAGAAGGGAGGAAATACAACGTGGAAATGGAACAACAAAAAGAAGCGCCTCGTCATGTAGGCAGACGATTATGGCGCTATGCGTTGAAATATAAAGGTACGTTCATACTTGCACTACTCATGTTGGCGCTGGCCGTGGCGGCAGAGCTGTCCGGCCCATTCATCGCCAAGACGATTATCGATACGCATATCTTGGGGATTGAGAAGCCCTATTATGAAGTTAATGCGCTAGCAGAGGGTGCCATCACATACGAAGGACGTACCTTAAAGCGCGAGGATCGCTTTGAGCCTGGCGAGGAGAAAGGCGCCGAAGCACGCATTCTGCAAGTCGGCTCCCAATTCCTATTCGTGAATGGACACATTCCTGAACAAGCAACGGGTGATCGGATATTCAAGGATGGAACCTTGACGATCGGAACGGGCGATACGGCTTATAGCTCCCCTGCTGTCGTCATGTCTCTGCAAGAAATATTGCATTTCTACGAGCCGGAGATTGCAAGCATCGTGAAGTTGATGGCTCTCTATTTTGGATTGCTTGTCGTGAGTATCTTCATGAGCTTCGGCAAGACACTTGGCTTACAGACGGCTGCGAACCGAGTTATTCGAACACTTCGCGGCGATGTCTATGCCCATGTGCAGCGTCTGCCAATCCCGTACTTCGATAACCTGCCCGCAGGGAAGGTTGTCTCACGTGTAACCAATGATACCGAAGCAGTGAAAGACTTGTTCGTCTCCGTACTGGCGAACTTCACATCCGGGATCATTACGATATCTGGTATTTATGTCGCACTGTTCATCTTGGATGTAAAGTTGGCGCTCGTCTGCATGTTCGTGCTGCCACTTATCGTATTGTGGGTTATTCTGTACCGTAAGTTCGCAACTCGCTACAACAAGATCATTCGTTCGCGACTGAGCTCCATTAACGCCATGATCAACGAATCGATCCAAGGGATGCCTGTCATTCGTGCATTCCGCCGTCAGCGTCACACAATGGATGAATTCAATGCCATGAACGACGAGTACTTTACGTACCAGAATAAGATGTTGAACTTGAATGCATTCACCTCGCACAACTTGGTTAATGTATTGCGCAACATTGCATTTGCGGTTGTGCTCTGGTATTTCGCTGGCGCTTCCTTGAGCGGCTCCGGGATCATCACGCTCGGTGTGCTGTATGCATTCACCGATCTGTTGAACCGCTTGTTCCATCCAATTATCGGAATGGTGAACCAACTAGCCAATCTCGATTCATCCATCGTCTCGGCTGGGCGTGTCTTCGAGCTCATGGATGAATATGGCGAAGAGCTCGACGAAGGCTCCATGCCGCGCTATAAGGGGCATGTTGAGTTTGACAGCGTCTCCTTCGCATATAAGGAAGATTACGTCCTGAAGAACATCAATTTCGAGGCGAAGCCAGGACAGACGGTTGCTCTCGTCGGCCATACTGGTTCCGGAAAGAGCTCGATAATGAACTTGCTCTTCCGTTTCTACGACCCGCAAAAAGGGGAAATCCGCATTGACGGTACGCCTATCACGAGCGTTCCGAAGCAATGGATTCGTGAGCATATGGGAATCGTGCTGCAAGATCCGTTCCTCTTCACCGGAACAATCGCCAGCAATGTCAGTCTCGGCGATCCGCGCATTTCGCGCCAACAGGTGGAGGACGCCTTGAAGGCCGTCGGCGCAGATCGAATATTGAAGCAGCTTCCGAACGGTATTGATGAGCCCGTTATCGAGAAGGGAAGCACACTCTCAGCCGGACAGCGTCAGTTGATTTCCTTCGCCCGTGCTCTAGCGTTCCAGCCTTCCATCTTAATCCTGGATGAGGCAACTGCGAACATTGATACGGAGACAGAGGCTCTGATTCAAGAGGCACTCGATGTATTGAAGCGTGGACGTACCACATTCATCATCGCCCACCGCTTATCGACGATTCGCAGTGCGGATGTGATTCTTGTGCTCCATCGTGGTGAGATTGTAGAACAAGGCTCCCATGATGAGCTTATGGAACTGCAAGGACGTTACTATAAGATGTACCAGCTCCAGCAAGGTTCAGTCGCTGCACCTATAGAGCATACCGCAGCAGTTTTATCCAGTACGAAGCTTGGCACGAGTTCGGCTTCTGCTGTCCCTACGACCTAATCGATCATGTTCAATAAGAAGAGCGTTCACTACGTCTGCATAAGCAGACATGGTGAACGCTCTTTCTGATCGATACAATCATTTAACGCAGGGAACACTTATTTTTAATAAAGTGGATTTGATTCTCTACTCGATTGAGTTCCTGCTCCAGATCATAAGACATGCCTCCAATCGCCTTTGAACGAAGCGATTCAAGTTCTGCCTTAAGCTGCGGCAAATCGGTACTTGCCTGAGAGCAGGAGTAGTCGCTCTCCAGATTCAGATGATCCATCGATTTGGCATCCTCCTTGAAAGGCGTTAGACAACAGGAAAGGCAATACTTCATAACTGCAATATCGAGGATAAGCCAACATGATTGCTGTATACATGCTTAATTGTTATTGCAGTTACTTGTGTTTGCCTTTTGCATTATTGGCATCTGAAGTACGCGTCGTCGTATTTTGACGGGAATGTCCTTGTTGTTTATGTGCCATTTGTTTACACTCCTTTGTCTTGTGCTTTGTCGTCTGTCATCCATGAGTTGGGAAGGTCAGCATTGCACGCAAGTTCATTCCTTCTTCCGGAAGTACGAGGCATCAGGCATCATATAATGAATGAGTATCCGTCTAGCCTTGCTGCTTCGGAATCTGGTTCAAGCTTGCTGCCCGGTGGGCAATCTTGCCTAGCTTCGGAGTTACTTGCTCCTCCATGATGCTGGCCTGATTCTGTTGTTGATGAATTCGCTGCGCTTTGTTATGCGGCATATCACTCACCTCCACTTATAGACTTCCCGCTTACCCCACATTTATAACGTCTTATGCCGATCTAATTCCTGTAGGATCTCTTCAAGTATCTTCAAACATATCTTGGGACTATCCTCCGAGCACAACCCGATCATCCACAAATTTCTCCCCACGAACACGCTCGAACTCGCGAAGCAAGGAATCTACCGTTAATGTCTGCTTCGACTTCGACGGAATATCAAGCACGATTTTCCCCTTATCCATCATGATAAGGCGATTGCCTAGCCGAATGGCCTGCTCCATGTTGTGTGTCACCATGAGTGTAGTAAGCGCTGATGCTCGCACAATCTCTTCTGTTAGACGAGTAATAAGCTCTGCACGGCCAGGATCAAGGGCTGCCGTATGCTCATCAAGCAGCAAGATACTAGGCTGCGTGAACGTGGCCATCAATAAGCTTAAGGCTTGGCGCTCACCGCCAGATAATAATCCCACCTTAGCGTTCAAGCGATTCTCCAAACCAAGCTTAAGTCTGGACAATTCCTCTTTGAACAAGGTTCGGCGAGCGCGCGTAACACCGAATCCCAGCCCCCGTCTCGTTGCACGGCGCAGGGCAATAGACATATTTTCCTCAATCGTCATATCCGGTGCCGTTCCAGCCATCGGGTCTTGGAACACACGACCGATCCAGCGACTCCGGCGATGTTCTGACATGGATGTTACCTCATGACCATCTAACGAGACGCTACCTACATCAGGCGCAATCACTCCGGAAATAATATTCATTAGGGTCGATTTGCCTGCTCCATTGCTACCTATAACCGTAACGAAGTCGCCAGGTTGTAAATGCAGTTGAATATGAGACAATGCCATCTTCTCATCAGCCGTATTCGCATTAAAAAACTTACTTACCTGATTGACATGCAGCATCCCTATTCACCACCCTTTTGAATCATCTGGATAGCACGAAGCTTGCTTGCACGACGTTGATTCCATGACTTGCGAATCATCGGTATCGTTAAGGCAACAATAACGATAATTGCTGTGAGCAGCTTCAAATCGGTTGCATTCATTTGCATTCGCAAAGCAATTGCGATAATGACCCGATACAGCACAGCACCTAGCACCACAGCTAGCGTAGCACGCATGATCGTGCGATGGCCAAATATCGCCTCACCGATAATGACAGAGGCCAGCCCCACAACAATCATGCCTACCCCGGATTGGATATCCGCGAACCCTTGGGATTGCGCGACAAGTGCGCCTGATAGAGCAACAAGTGCATTCGAGAGACTGACGCCAAGAATAATCGTATTGTCGGTATGCACACCGAAGCTGCGAATCATCCGCGGGTTGTTCCCCGTCGCGCGCAGTGACAAACCAATTTCCGTACGCAAAAACCAGTCCAGACCAAATTTAATAAGCAGCGCAAATGCTCCCATTACCAAAAGCAGCGTAAATCCATGCGATAGAGGCGTCAGCAGCGTCTCATTCTGCATCAGGCCAATATTGGCCTTGCCCATAATCCGCAAATTAATGGAATGCAAAGCAATCATCATCAATATGCCAGATAGAAGTGCGTTGATTTTCCCCTTCGTATGAATAAGACCCGTAATCATGCCTGCAATTCCACCACCGAGAAATGCAAGCAGCGTACCAATCCAAGGCGATATGCCCGAAGTTATTGATAATGCAGCGATCGCTGCACCCGTCGTAAAGCTTCCGTCTACCGTTAAATCCGGGAAATCAAGTATGCGAAATGTTAAGTATACCCCTAACGCCATTACAGCATATAACACGCCTAACTCGGCCGATTTCAGCATCGCTAATCCAAATCCATCCACGAGCCATCGCTCCTTCCTCGATTCGTATAAATGAACGAACGGCCCGTATCGAAATCAACTCGAACAACCAACATGATTGCGGTCGCCAAGCCGTTATCGTACAGGCCGTATGTAGTGCAGTAGTGCGGCTGCCTGTGCTTACACTTGATGCGCGATTAGAGCCTCATAGAACGGTTCGGTAAAGCATGATTCTGCTCTCTTTCGTCTTCCGCATGTGCAGCGAAGCAATGCCTACCGTCTTTATTGGAACAAGTTCTCCGGCTTGACCTGCTGCTTCATCGCATCCGATACATCGAATCCTTGAGCAGCTGCAGCCTTCAGGTTCAACGCCAAATCGAGAGATTCAGGAATACGAGCAGGAACATCAGCCGGTTTCTTGCCGTCCTTAAGGATTTCAACAGCCATCTTGCCGGTCGTATAACCTAGATCGAAATATTCGAAGCCGAAGGAAGCAACACCGCCGTTCTTTACTGAGTCTTTCTCTGCAACGAACACCGGAATCTTATTGTCATTGCCCACACCAATAACCGAGTTCAACGCACTTACGACTGTATTATCAGAAGGAACATAAATGGCCTGCACCTTGCCAATAAGCGATTCCGCAGCTTGCTTCACTTCCGAGCTATTCGTTACAGGGGCTTTGACAACCGATAACCCGAGCTTTGTTAGAGCTTCCTCAGCTTTCTGGACATTGACTACGGTGTTTTGCTCGCCTTCATTCGCGATGATGCCTACTGATGCAATATTTTTGACATTGTCCTTAATGAACTCCATCAACTTGGAGATCGCTTCCGGATGCAGATCTGTCGTTCCCGTCACATTGCCGCCAGGGCTCTCCATGCTCTGCACAAGACCCGCTCCTACAGGATCCGTAACCGCCGTAAACAGCACAGGAATATCCTTCGTCTCCTTCGCTGCAGCTTGAGAAACCGATGTGCCAATCCCTAAAATGAGATCCACTCCGCCCGTCGCGAATTTCTGCGCGATCGTAGCTGCATTTGTCTGATCACCCTGAGCATTCTGATGATCCAGTACTAAGTTCTCTCCTTCGACATAACCATTATCCTTTAATGCTTGAACGAAGCCTTTATAGGCCTCATCGAGGGATGCATGATTGACAACCTGGGTAATGCCAATTTTGACTTTCTTGCCTTCAGCAGAGCCCTTAGCTCCTCCGCTCCCTTCACTAGTGGCATTATTGGCAGATCCACCATTCCCACATGCAGCTGCAAACAGCATCAGAAGCGACATAATTGCAGTCATAACAAGATGACGACGAGATTTCATCATGACCATTCTCCCTTTCACATCATAAATTCTTGTAAACTATCATTTTTCTTGGTTCACCACAACACTAACGTTGTTAGCAGTGGTCAATTTCAACAAAAAAATGATTTACCACATAAAAGCATAAAACCACAAAAGCTTAAAAGCATGATCCAAGTAACGCGTTATAGGCATATTGTACCTACATATTCCAACTCGTCAATAATAACGTTTGATAAATATGGCATTTTCTAGTATTTTATTTCATTTTTTTGTGTTTTTCTCTACTTTTTAAATAATCGCTGTCCTACATATAAAACAGCCACCCCTTCAGACATCGTAGTTTGAAAGAGTGGCTGTCATGTATGATTGTTTTCAAATGTATTTCTAAGCATGAAACGCAAGCAGAACAAGGTGCATCAGGAAGCCTCGAGACTTATCCGCTTCCTACGATATTCAATTTCAGCAAGAAGCATATCGACAAATGTAGCCTCCAATTGCATACGAACAGCTTCCTCATAAGCTTCTTGTAGTGATTCGTCGGTCAATAACGTGTACATAACGTGTAGATTATACCCCTTTGTTCACGTCTCTGTAATCACGTCTGCGTGCCACGCCATCCGCATAGGCCGCATCTACGACCGCATCACGAACCTTCGGCACAACTTGTGCATTAAAGACGCTCGGAATGATATAGAGTTCATTCAGCTCATCGGCAGGTACAACTTCAGCAATTGCATGTGCCGCTGCCAGCTTCATACGTTCTGTCACCTTGGACGCACGGCAATCCAGCACGCCGCGGAACAGCCCTGGGAAACAGAGAACATTATTGATTTGGTTCGGGTAATCCGAACGGCCTGTTGCAATAATGCGAGCAATATCTTCGATTTCGTCCGGATCGATTTCTGGAGTCGGATTGGCCATAGCAAATACGATTGGGTCGGAAGCCATTGTCATGACATCCTCTCTCTTCAATACACCTGGCCCGGATACGCCGATAAATACATCCGCACCTCGGATAACATCACTCAGAGAACCGCTCTCTAAGTTCGGATTTGTCTTCGATGCGTACCGATTCCATGCTTCATTTTCATACACGGTATCGCGTACTAGCGCACCCTGACGATCGACACCAATGATATTCACAACTCCTGCTGTGAGCAGCATCTCCGTGCATGCCATTCCGGCTGCACCTACGCCGCACAGCACAATCTTGCAATCCTCGATCGACTTGCCAACGATACGCAACGCATTGAGAATTCCCGCCAGCATGACTACAGATGTACCATGCTGATCATCGTGGAAAATAGGAATATCCAATTTCTCGCTTAATCTCTGCTCAATTTCAAAGCAGCGCGGTGCCGATATGTCTTCCAAGTTAATGCCGCCAAATGCCGGCGCAATCGCTTCAATCGTTCGTATGATTTCTTCCGTGTCCTGCGTATCCAGACAGATCGGGAAAGCATCTACATTGGCAAACTGCTTGAACAGCATTGCCTTCCCTTCCATAACTGGCATTGCTGCTAGTGCTCCAATATTGCCAAGCCCCAGCACTGCCGTTCCATCCGAGATGACGGCAACCGTATCCCGCTTAATCGTCAGCGTATAGGCGCGGTTAGGATCTTCGTGGATAGCCATACATACACGGGCAACGCCTGGCGTATACACGCGTGACAGATCGTCACGGTTACGAATCGGTACTTTCGGGGTCATTTCAATCTTGCCGCCGAGGTGCATCAGGAATGTCTGATCCGAGACGTTCACGATCGTAACACCCTTCAGCTGCTTCAACCGCTGTACGATGCGATCACCTACACTGCCATCATACACATTGACCGTAACGTCTCGTACTGTAAATGCCGGTGTGCCGCGAATGACGTCTATCGCAACAATATCCCCGCCGCTCTCGCCGATTGCTGCTGCAATCTGAGCAAATGTACATACATGCTTGTCAATTTCCATTCGAATAATAATATTCGTGCTTGAACCTAGTGACTTGGCCATGGCTTGCACTCTCCCCTGAATCAACTGCTTCCTTAACGTTACAGACGTTCCAGTATACTAGCCAACAATGCAGTTCGACGCGGCAACTCATGCAGCCAAATAAATTCCGACGGTGAATGTGCGCCATCTCCGCGCACACCTAATCCATCGAGCGTTGGTGCTCCACATGCTGCTATGAAATTCCCGTCGCTTACACCGCCCGTGCTTGTCTCCTCCAACTCCAAGTTCAATTGTTCTTTCGCTGCTTCTCTAGCTATCTGATACAGCTTCGCAATCGAATCTGTCCGCTCCATAGGGGGACGATTCATGTCTCCAGTCAATCGGAGACGAACATCGGGATGAATTGAAGCAAGTCCATGAATCCTCTCTACAAATCGATTGAAATCTTCCATCGTCCGGACGCGCACATCAATGTCTGCTTCGGCATAATCGGCTACCACATTGGCTCCAATCCCACCGCTTATTTTACCAACGTTCACATGTATGCCGCGTTCTGGATCCGACATACGGTGAAGTTGAATAATTTGATGTGCTAACTCTTCGACCGCAGATACGCCCGATTCGGGATTGACACCCGCATGTGCTGCTTGTCCCTCAACAGATAGATAGAATCGACCACTACCCTTGCGAGCTGTCTTCAATGCTCCAGTAGGCTCCATCGGCGGCTCTAGCACGAAGGCCGCCTCGCAGTCTCTCGCATAGAATTCAATCCATTGTCGCGAAGTTGGACTTCCAATTTCTTCATCACTATTAATTAATAACACAATTGATAGCTGTTCGGGAAGTCTGTTTGTAAATTGTAGAATTTTTATCGCAAATAATGCTTGGATCAAGCTCGCCTTCATATCATATACACCGGGCCCGTAAGCTCGTTTGCTGTCTACGCGGAATGGCCTTCTCTTCGTCTCTCCCGCAGGCCATACGGTATCCGCATGGCCTACGAGCAATATGCTCCTCGGACCGCTGCCTACGCGAACGACGAGTCTATCTCCATATCTATCATTCGGAACTCGTTCTACTACTGCTCCAAGTTCCTTCTTGAAGCAAGCCTCATACCAATCTATCATCCGGTCGGTTAACTCTTTATTCGTTGATGGGGAATCCATATTCACACTCTGCTCCAGCAGGGCAAGCATTTCGGGCAGCCACCGTTCCAATTGCTCTACGAATTTCATATCTACTTTACCTGCCTTAATGGGATTGCGAATTGGAGCCGAACAATCGATCCAACCCGTACACCCGTTCTAAGATGAAGATAAATACGAGACTTAGCAATATCATGATGGAAGAAATAGACGCGACAAGCGGTGTTAACGATTCCTGCATATAATTGAAGATAGCCATCGGAAGTGTTGTCGTTGATGGAGATATTAAGAATAAGGATACCGTGACATTATCGAATGACGTCAGAAACGCAAACACCATTCCTGAGAAAATAGCAGGCCGGATAACTGGCAGGGTAATGTCCCAAAACGTGCGAATCGGATTCGCACCTAGAATAGCCGCAGCCCGCTCCAATGTATAATCGAAGGAACTGAGCCCGGTCAGCACAAGCCGTACGACGTATGGTACCGAGATCAAGATATGAGAGAGCAGCAACCCCGTAAAGGTACCAGCAAGTCCAATTCTCGTAAAAAATAGAAGTGCAGATATCCCTATAATCAAGGAAGGTACTGTCAATGGGGACAAGAGCAGCGCGTTGATCGCTCCACTCCCCTTGGGCTTATATTTGTGCAGTGCGAATGCAGCCAGTGTACCAATGATTGTCGCGATTACAGCTGTAATGGATGCCAGCTTCACACTTACCCAAAATGACTCAATGAACTCTGGACGGTCAAAAATTTTCACATACCACTGCAGCGAAAAGCCCTCTGGTGGAAAGCGAAGCACCCCCGTCGAAGTAAATGAGGTGGGCACGATAATAAGGAGCGGCGATATGACCATTAGAACGACGAGAAACGTAATGATGCCAAGCGGCGAAATTCGAAATCGTTTCGATTCGTTCATCATGACGAGAACACCTCCTTATATCGTTTCGTCTCAACCAATCGTGTAAATAGAGCCACGAGGCCAAGCGTCGAGCCAAGAAGCAAAAAGGCAAGCGCTGCGCCAAGCGACCAATCATAGGCAGCCATCATCTTCTCGTAGGCGATAACCGGCATTACCTTCACAGATGTCCCCCCCATAAGTGCAGGCGTGACAAAGGCACTCATCGCCAAGCTGAACACAAGCGTCGTGCCGGCAAATATGCCAGGCATGCTTAGCGGCAGCGTCACACTGAAGAACATCCGCGAACGGGAAGCACCTAGTATCCCTGCGGCCTTATACAGGGAAGCATCTACTGCATATAGGCTCGTTGCAATCGCAAGTACCATATAGACAATTAATGAATCTGCAAGGCCGATAACGACGCCAAGCTCGTTGTACAACAGACGCAGCGGTTTCTCAATTACTCCTAGCGAGATAAGGGTGTTATTAATGAAGCCATTGTCGCCTAAGATGACCACCCAGCCGAAATTCCGGATGACGACGCTAATAAGATGAGGAGAAATAATGAGAAACGTAATGAATCCCCGCATTTTGGGCGTTGCCTGCGCCATATACATGGCTACGGGATAGCCAAGTAGCAGGCACACGATAACTGTGTACAGACTAAGCTTGATTGTTCGCCACAGCACCTCTACATAGTACGGATCTTGAAAAAATAATACATATTGCTCCAGTGTGAATGCACCAGTTCCTCCATCTTCACGAATGCTAATTACGAACATGTACAGCATCGGCAGTACAAATACACCCAGTATCACGATCAGGCTGGGAACAAGCAGCAGTAGAGCTGCCCAGGACTTACTTCCTGCGGGCTTCGCCATATGCTAGCCCTCCTTCCGCGGGAAGACGATGACATCTTGCTCATCCCATGTAAGCTTCACCAGCTGTTCGTCTGACACATGCTGATGACGACGCTGGGAATGAGTTCGCACACTGATCAAACCATCGGCTGTTCGTACAACCATCTCTCCATATGAGCCAAGGAAGGACACCAGCGAAACAGCTCCATGCGAGCAATTGGATTCAATCGAGGAATCTCCAGCTTCCGATCGTGCCGCTTCCATTCGAATATGTTCAGGCCGGACATAAGCGAGCACCTGCTCTCCTTCCTTGAACGAGTATCCCTTCCGTTCAGCCTTCAGCCTTATTCCTCCTGCTGTACGCAGCTCCCCCCAATGATCGTTTACAGCAACGACAGTAGCTTCGAAGCGATTGGATTTGCCAATAAACTCATGCACGAACGCTGAGGCTGGCTCATGATAGATTTGCTCAGGAGTCCCAATCTGCTCTACAGCTCCGTGATCAAGCACGACAATTCGATCAGAGAGATACATTGCTTCTTCTTGATCATGTGTGACAAATATCGTCGTTACGCCGATTTCCTGCTGCAGACGCTTCATTTCCTCCCTTAATTCCTCTCTTAGCTTCGCATCGAGATTACTAAGCGGTTCATCCAGCAGCAGCAGTGACGGCTCCGTCACAAGTGCCCGAGCGATAGCGATCCGCTGCCGCTGTCCTCCTGACAATTGCTTCGGATATCGATCAATGACATGCGGAAGCTTCACGAGATCAAGCACCTTCTTCACGCGATCCGCCATCTCCGACTTCGATGTCTTTCTCAGCTTCAAGCCGTATGCAACATTTTCCCCGACTGTCATATGCGGAAATAAAGAGTACGTCTGAAATACCATGCCGAGATCTCGTTTATTCGCAGGAACACCACGCATGGATTTGCCTTTAATTCGCAGTTCTCCTCCATCCGGTTCTAAGAAGCCGGCGATCATATTTAATGTCGTCGTCTTCCCACAACCCGAGGGCCCGAGGAAAGTAACACACTCTCCCCGTTCCACTCCCAAGTTGAAATTGTCAACGACGACCGTTCCACCGAAGCGCTTATGAACGCCCTGCAATTCTACGTCGTACGTGATCGTCATGAGCATATCCCCCATCCTGATTATCTATAAGTTATTTACCTACGAGAGGTGCTACTTCCTTATTGAACTGATCGAGCCATTGCTTCGTATTGTCACTAATGACACCATAGTCAAATTTCACAATTTTACTTTTATCAAAATCAAGCAGCTTCGCCGTATCCTCAGGCAGCTTCACATCAACAGCCGTGTTGTAATACAACTTCGTCGCGTACAGCGTCTGTACTTCGTCCGTCAGCAGGAAATCGATGAATGCTTTGGCCGCATTAGGATGCTTCGCACCCTTGATTAAGGAAGCGACGTTCGGCACGATGTTGGCGCCTTCTTTCGGAATGACGAACTGCAAGTCCACGCCTTGATCCTTCTGTACGATACTTCTTGCCATCGTCCAAGCTGTATAGGCTGCCGTGTTATTTTGCAAATTCTGCTGCAGCTGAGCCGCAGTCTTCGCGAATGTCGGCATATAACCTGCGATTGTCTTCAGTTTATCGAAGCCTGCAGCCATGTCCTTCTCAGAACCGCCATTGGCATAAGCAAGCATAATGGTGGCTGAACGGCCGAAGTTGCTCGACATTTCTGTCAGCGTAATATTTCCCTTCATGGCAGGAAGAGCAAGATCATTCCAAGACTCCGGTACAGGCAGTCCCTTCTCCTTCACCAGCTTGACATTGTATGAGATGCCCATTGGGGTATAGTTGACCGTTACGCCGCTGTTTTCATTGATCTTCAGTTGTTCGTCAACTTTGGACATATTCGGAATCTGTGCAGGATCGAGTGCTTCCCATAGTCCCTTCTCGCGGCCTGCCTCCTGCTCGCCACCTTCAATGACGGCTACATCAATTTGCGGAGATCCCTGCTGCGCCGTGACCTTGGCCACAATATCTGTCGATACGCCCGATACATAGGACAGCTTTACGTCTGGGTATTTTTCATTGAACTTTTTGAAAATTTCGTCCTTCATCAAGGTCTCCACCGTAGCTCCATTCCCGGCGATAACCAGTTCACCTTCCACAGACGAACCATTGGAACCGCTTCCATCTTTGCTGCTGGAATTTGAAGATCCGCAAGCAGCCAACAAAGAGCCGATCAAGGTTAAAGTTAATATCAATGATGCCCAGCGACGTGCTTTCATTGTATTCCTCCCCCAAATTTGTTCACTATTCGTGAACAGTGTTTATAATTGGTGAATCTTGGTTTGATTTTAGCATAGGGGCATGGTATGTTCAATATAGAACCATGAAATTTGTCACATTTTAACACAATTTGTACCCAGCCTCGCACAATTACTTGAACAACGCCATATTTCCATTTGTCAGCATCATGCCATCAATTGAAAATATCGGCTAGTACGATCATAGGAGAGAGAATATGGAGCACTATCTGTCATCCGTTCAGAAATGCTGTACACTGCTGAAGCTGTTTCTTCACGGATCGAAGGAATGGGGAGTCACGGATTTAAGCCTCGAATTGCAGTGGTCTAAGGGGGCTGTCCATAAAATGCTGACCACCTTGGAGAGCGAAGGACTGATCAAGCAGCATCCACGGACGAAGCTGTATTCATTAGGGTATACACTGCTGGAATTACGAAATAAGGTAAAAAATGATGATGATATGGTCAGCTTTGCAAGACCTTACTTGCAGCAGCTCGCAGACTTGACGAAGGAGTCGGTATGCTTATGTATTCGCGATCAGCAGGATGCTATCTATGTCGACAAGCTCGACTCCCCGCTGCCAATCCGCTTTATCATTGATGCCTATAGGCGGTTTCCGCTCTATGCGACAAGTGCCTCGCGCGTTATTCTGGCCTATAGTTCGGAGTCGCTGCAGCAGACCTTGCTTGAAGAACCAATGACTGCCTTCACGAACTACTCCATCACGGAGCGCGAGCAAATGAGCGAGCGTCTTGCAAATATCCGTGAACAGGGCTATGAGATGAGCTCGAACATGCGCAATATTGGCGTAACCGGCATTGCTGCACCGATTTTCCATGGTGATGGCTCTGTACATGCATCTATTAGCTTAATCGGCCCGAGTGATCGAATGGAGCCTCATGTCGATCGCTGGATCAGCATGCTGCTGCAGGTGACCCAAGAGATGTCGCGCCTGCACGGCTTTAGTTAGACGCGTATCCTTGCAAGCAACGCATCGCCCTCATCATACATAAGGGAAGCTGGATTGAAGAGGAACCTTCCCCTTAATCCGCTTCCCTTATTGTTGTTTTGCTATTAGATGAGTACGATTAGCATACCGTAACCGTTACTCACGGTTCAGTTCGAGCCACTGCGACCCGTCATGTTTATTGATCGTAAACGTGAAGCCTAGCATTTGCGACAGTGAGCGGAGCGGAACATATAATTGCCCATCCTTCACTTCTGGTGCTAGCGGCATGACAAGCGTCTGCCCACCAACCTTCGCCTGCTTGCTATTCATCGTTAGTTCCGCTACTGCTCCCGTAATATCATCAGTTATGGTCAGCTTCGTCTTGCCTTCCCATTTCAGCTTCGCATCGAATTCCTCCGTAATAAAGCGCAGCGGAACCATCATCGTTCCACTCTTCGTATACGGCAGCGCCATATCATCATAGAACCAGTCGTCATAGTTCGTTGTTGAGACTGGGATTGTCGTCCACTTCTTCGTTACTCCCACTTGCTTCAGCCATTTGTGCGCTACAGATGAAGGGTCGAAATGTCTGAGCCACTTGCCAGGCGTCATCTCTGGATCTGTTAGGGATACGTAAGAGGAGAAATCCACGTCATCCACCTTCACATTACCATTTAGGTTGCTGTATTCGGTTGATTGGTTAATGGTAACCTTCTTGAACGGAGCGCCAGCAGAAGCCGGAACAGCGATCGCCAGCGATGCATTCAGCTTGCGAATATTCGATTCCTGATCTGCATACAGATCCAAGACGAGCTTCGTATCTGGCCCGAGCAGAACGGCCGCGTCCGGATTGCTCTTCACCCAAGCCTCATAACCTTGATCCAGCTGTGAAATGATGGATGGCAGCTGTTCCTTGAACATTTTGTACGCCGATAATCCAAATGCCTCGCCATCCTTCAGCATATCTGGAACCTCTCCCTCCATCTCAGGAGCTGCTTGCGCTAGCGCAGCCGTTAGCATCGGTACGTACCACTTGCCCATTTCCAGAAACCAAGCCTTCATGCCCTCTTCGTCCTTCAGAGCGGATTGAAGCAGTTGCTTCACCCATGGCACCAGTTCATTGCCTCCGAATTCAATATGGAGCTGCGATAATGGCAGCGATTGTCCCATTATTTGCTCTGTGACTTGCTTTACAGATGCATTTTGAGGATTCGGTGCATGCTTGCCAAATAGCGTTATCGTAGATTCAGTAAAAGCCTTCAATTGCTTTGAGGCAGGTTGAACAGTAGATAAAAGTTGAGTATTCATATCATTGCTCATTACAATAGGGGATTTAGCTCCCTCCAGCTTAAGCGCCATGCGATTGTCTTTCCAGCCGATTGTGAACGGAACCTCGTCGCTTGCCACCTTCAGCTTGCCACTCATCGAAAAACGCTGGGCATCCTGCGCCTTCACTTGAATCGTCAATTGCGCATCGTTGAATGCTTTTATCATTGCAGTATCATCATCTTGCAGCTTGCCAGATGCCGGCTCAAAATGAATGCTCATCGTCTGCTGTGCTTCATACGAGTTGATGTCCAGCTGCTTCTTCATGACCTTCGTTACATCAAGTCCGCCAATTGATTGACAGCCTGTAAGCAGCACAAGCACTGCCGCCATGCACATTGCTAACCACTTGCATGTTTTCATGTCCCGTTTCCCCTCTTTCCATTTCATATCGAATACCTGCCTTTACAATTCCGCTCCGATACGTAAGCTGTATGTATCTCATGACCATTATGAAGGACATCGGAATACCGTGTAAAGAAATAATTCCAACAATATATCGGAGATCCCCTGTTGGCTGCAGTTACTCCTGCAATTACTCTAGTGGTTGTTCTTGTAGTTGTTCTTGCAATTCATCTCCATCTATATCAGCAGTCCTCCAACCGTCTCACTGCCTGAATAGAAAAAGCGCTGCCAGCTATATTCCAAGAATACAGCGAACAGCGCCAATTGTAGCAATGCCTATTCAATCATCATATGGAAGTACTAGACATCTAATTAGCTATTCGTTCATTGTGGAAAATCACTGAACTCCGCTTCATTCCACATTGCAAATTACAGAACCTTGATTGGAGCCAAGCTCCACACTTCCTGATGGGTTGCTACAGCTTCTGGTTCCAAGGTAACAAGCGGTCCGAGTGACTCTAGTTCCAATATATGCTCGTTCGTATACAATTCAAAGGAGCAGCCCCCGTCCGGATAACTCGCACCAGAAATCGGTTCATAGCGCTTCTCAAAAACGATTCCATTTCTTGTATAAGACGCCTTGCCCTCCTCTTGAAGCATACCGAACTTGAACGCTTGCTTCAGGTGAGCAACTTGCTTCACTTCGATGTGTCGTTCTCCCCATGTCACCCGTTCATCATTCATAGCAGCATATGGCCACAGCGAAATGGAGCGGTTCGGGAGCAGGCCGGTATCTCTTGTAATCTGCGGAACAACAGCTGTACCACCCGGTGCCATAACCGTGATCGCCCACGGTGCCAGCTGAATCGGCCATGCTCCCTTATTGGCAATACGGTGGATGACAACGACGTCGTCTTGCTGAAAAATCAGCTCGATCTCCTTGGCGCATTGCGTCCATGGTTCTACCGGAGCAATCAATCTCACGCCTGACGCTGTTCGTACGTATTCAATAGGCCGATCATCCGGCGTGTACGTCCGTGGATAAGCTTCTGGACTTGCCCATAACCGATGCCCGCCGCGAAGCAGCCAACCGTCGCTGCCTAAGGCATGGAACGC
Organism: Paenibacillus sp. KS1; assembly: GCF_001680695.1. Taxonomy (NCBI): domain Bacteria; kingdom Bacillati; phylum Bacillota; class Bacilli; order Caryophanales; family Paenibacillaceae; genus Paenibacillus; species Paenibacillus sp. KS1. Next base: position 42,091 of record NZ_MAIS01000031.1, read on the forward strand.
TTCTCCCTCCTGGCGGATTGCCCCTTCACGATCCTCGAACAGCATATTTTCTTGACCGCATAAGCTGAAATGCATAATTCGGATGCCAAATGTTAGCGGCACAATTACCTCATAGGTTCCATTCTCTAGGTGCAAACTCTCGCCCCAGCGTTCATGCTGAATGGTATTCATCTGTAAAGCAGCCACTGCCGCTCCCCCTTCCGTCCTCATTCCCTTTTGATCTTCTCTCTATACTGCTTTAATGGAACTATTACGTACTTTACTATCTATGCGATTCAATCGTTTATACTAACAATCAATAACACTCAGCAACACTCGTTAATACTTATGTTTCACTATCACTTACATCTCAGTATCAACAGAATTCAGTATCTCTTATATCTCAGTATTAATAGAATTCAGCATCACTTATATTTAAGTATCAATAGGATTCAATTGTTAATATTACGATGTCTTCCAAAATTCGCTCATGGCTTTACTTGCTCATACCCACATGCCATGGCGAAGCGGCAGAAGGCCTCGCGTCCCAACTCATCATGCTTGAATACGCCCGCTTGACCCAGTATGGTCACAAACTTATTGCCGATCTCATGCAAAATGACCTGTCTAGCCTTATCAACTGCCATAATCCCGTATTGATCCAGTAATTGATCCACCCAAACACGATGAGGATATAGGCTATCGGTTTCTTTCAGTTGATCCCTTGCCTCCCCCCATTGTCCTTGTTCGGACAACAGAGTCGTAATCCGCTCAATATCTTGCTTCAGACGCCCTGGGAGAATCGCAAGCCCCATCACTTCAATTAAGCCGATATTTTCTCTCTTAATATGGTGATGCTCTCGGTGTGGATGGAATATGCCCTCAGGGTGAACCTCATCTGTGCGATTGTTGCGAAGCACCAAGTCCATCTCGAATAACGAACCCCGGCGCCTTACAATTGGCGTAATCGTATTGTGACGAATCGATTCCCCGCCACGAGTCGTACTCGCTGCAATCCCTACGCTGTCATCACTGTACAGCTTCCACTGCTCATAGATTTCATCCGCACATTGAAGCAGGACATCCGGCTGCTCACCTTGCAGGCGCAGTACTGACATCGGCCAGCGAACAATCCCTGCGGTTACGCCAGGGTATGCCGAATGCGTGAACCGAGTCTCGATCGGCGCTCGTTCAATTGGGAACGTATGTCTGCCCGCTTGGAAATGATCATGACTGAGGATCGATCCGCCTACAATGGGCAGGTCAGCATTAGAACCAATGAAATAATGCGGGAATTGCTCCGTAAAGTGCAGCAAACGTGCAAACGTATTACGCGTTAGCTTCATCGGAATATGCTCACTGTTGAAAATAATGCTGTGCTCGTTATAATACACATACGGCGAGTATTGGAAATACCAGGATTCTCCGTTCAACTCCACTGGGAGAATGCGCAAATTTTGCCGGGCAGGATGATCCAGTCTTCCTGCATACCCTACATTATCCGCGCAGAGCAGACATTCGGGATAGTGAGATGCGGACAACTGTGCAGCAAGCGCAATTTCCTGCGGATTCTTCTCCGGCTTCGACAAGTTGATCGTCATTTCGATTTCACCGAACTCACTCATATGGAGCCAGTATTCATTGTTGCGGACACGATCAGTCCGAATATAATTGCACTTTTGATTGAGACGATAGAAATCATCGGTTGCCCGCTCCATTCCATCCGTCATCCGTATCCGTTGGAAACGGTCCTGCATCTCAGAAGGACGCGCCATGAGAAGCCCCATAATCCGAGCATCAAGTAGATCGCACTGCGTAATAGTGCAATCTGGAAGAATGCCGCTCTCATAGGCATAATCCAGCAGCTCATCGAGTATAGGATGCGGTTCATCCGGAATTGCTTCCCATTGCCCATCTCGGAAGCTTGAACAAGGCTCTGGCAATTGGAATAAAGCTAATAGCTGATTGCGAACATAGGGCATATCAAGCCGATTCATCAGATCATGATGTACTGCATATCGAATCAAGGTCTCAACCGCGAAGCTTGCCCGCTGGGCAGATGCTCGCGACAGAGCTAATCCTTCCACACCTTGTGTCATCTCGCATTCCTCCTCAGCTATCGTATCCGTGTGGACGTGCTTGATGCCATTTCCAAGCACTCTCGATCAACACATTCAGATCATCCCGCTTCGGATTCCAGCCCAGAACAGACTTCGCTTTGTTAGCCGATGCGATAAGCACAGCAGGGTCTCCGGCTCGGCGCTCTTCCACCACAGTTGGTACACTTCTTCCCGTAACCCGTTCTGCTGTCTGGATCACTTCCAGAACCGAAAACCCGTTGCCGCTGCCCAGGTTGAACACATCGCTCTGACCGCCGCCGCGCAAGTATTCAACTGCCAGCACATGGGCATCAGCCAAGTCGCTGACATGGATATAATCACGAATGCATGTGCCGTCAGCTGTAGGATAGTCGTTGCCGAACACCTTCATTTCCTTCCGCTGGCCAAGTGCTGTCTGCAATACAAGTGGAATGAGGTGCGTCTCAGGTCTATGATCTTCGCCGATCTTGCCATTCGCATGAGCGCCAGCCGCATTGAAGTAACGCAGCGAAACGTAGCGAATATCATGTGCTTGATCGAACCAGCGCATCATCCGCTCCATCGTCAGCTTCGTCTCCCCGTATACATTCGTCGGGTTCGTCGCTTCTGTCTCTTCGATCGGTGTGCGCTCCGGCTCCCCATAAGTTGCTGCAGTTGATGAGAATACAATCCGGGACACTTGATGCTTGCGCATCGCTTCAAGCAGAACAAGCGTGCCGTGGACATTGTTATCGTAATATTTCGCAGGATTGCTCATGCTCTCGCCTACAAGTGAGTAGGCAGCAAAATGAATGACTGCATCAATAGAATGTTGCGCAAATACAGAATCGAGAAATGCGCTATCGCGAATATCACCAATATGAAGCGTACCGCCAAGAACCGCATCTTTATGTCCAGTCTCTAACGAATCTACAATCACGACCTCTTCACCGCGCGCCAGCAATTCTGCAACCGTATGCGAACCAATATACCCTGCTCCACCTGTAACTAATACTGCCATGCTATTACCACTCCTCACCAATTGTTGCTGTCTGTATAGAAGGCTTGATCTCTCTTACCCCATCTCCTACGCGACAGATATAAAATTCCGGATGTAATCCGGTCTGCTGTTCATATGCGGAACCTACTTGCGCGACAAATTGTTCAGCATCCCCTTCACGTACGAGCGATACCGTGCAGCCGCCAAATCCTGCTCCCGTCATTCGAGAACCAAGTGTCCCTTCGATATGTCGTGCTTCCTCTACCATAATATCCAACTCGTTGCAGCTGACTTCATACAAATCACGCAAGGAGTCATGCGATGCATTCATCAATTCGCCGAAACGAATCAGGTCATTGTTCTTCAGCGCCTCAACCGACTGCTTCACGCGATCATGCTCTGCAATGACATGCGCTGCACGTGCACGCACGATATCATCGGCAATCGTATCGGCCGCAGCTTCGAATTGCTCCGCGGTAAGCTGCGCCAGCAGCGTCATATGCGGATATGTAGCTTGCAGCGCCCGTACCGCCTCATCACACTGTGCTCTGCGCTCATTGTACTTCGAATCGACTAGCCCGCGGCGCTTATTCGTATTGCCGATAATAAGACAGTACCCCTCTGTCTGGAAAGGTACATGCGTATATTCCAACGTATCGCACATTAATAGAATGGCATGATCCAGCTTGCCTTGCGATACTGCGAATTGATCCATGATGCCACAATTCACGCCGACGAATTGATTCTCTGCTCGCTGGGACAATACAGCGATGTCTGTTCGATCGATACTGTGCCCTTCCATCGTAAGCAGCGCATAAGCGGTCACCACTTCCAGCGATGCAGAAGAGGACAATCCTGCCCCATTCGGAATATCTCCGTGGAACAGCAGCTCATATCCTATAGTCAAGCCACGAGCCGATTGCGAGAGCTGATTCATGACTCCGATTGGATAATCTGTCCATTGATCCTGCTTCGCATCACCAAGTGCATGCAGCTCAATATCCAGCTGATATTCAAAATTCGTCGACGCCAGTCGTATGCATTGATCCTCACGTTCACGAATTAATAGAGTCGTCCCGAATTCCAATGCGGCAGGGAGCACATATCCTCCATTATAGTCAATATGCTCTCCAATCAAATTCACTCGTCCTGGAGCATGGAAAAAACGAACCGGTGCAGAACTCGTTCCATATCGTTGTTCAAAACCTGCCAGTAGTTTGCTTGCATCCATTACAATGACCTCCCGTTGTTTCACGTGGATACGATACCGTTACATCAATCATACGAATATCCGCTGGATTCCGTAATATATCGATGTGCGCTACATATGGACTTATGTGACTCTACCATCATTTTCATGCTACAATACAATTATTGGACACGCAAGGAGGATCTCATTATGACTGACTCCCTTAATTATGAAGCGGCAGAGGCAGCAACTGCAACGATCGATGCAGAGGCTAGTGTCGTCAGCGCTCTAGAGACCTATACGGTTGCATCAAATCCAACTTACGTCGAACAAGAAGGAATACGCGTTCTATTTGCAGGGGAAAGCCAGACCGTCCCCTCTCATAAGGTCGGCCCTAAACTTTACGACTACTATTTGCTTCATCATATCATGGATGGACAGGGAAAATTTTCAACGGAAACGAAAACTTACGAGCTTCAGGCGGGAGATGCGTTCCTCATCGCACCCGGACGCCTCGTCAGCTATGAATCCGATGCAGCGCAGCCATGGAAATACTGCTGGATTGCCTTTCAAGGCAGTTCTGCTGATGACCTCGTAGGCCGTGCTGGGTTCTCGGAACAAACCCCCATTATTCGTGCAGACGATCGCATGGATGTTCCCTATCAGATGAAGCACATTACTGCAGCATTTCAAGAGCGAAGTGTAGCAGCAGATCTGATTGCACACGGCTGTCTCCATCTCATTATGGCGAAATATGCAGGCATGCAGCGGCAATTGGATGACACGAATAGGCTGCGTCCCGAGTCTGAAATGCAGCAGACCGTACGGCAGGCTATCCAGATGATGTCTACTCAATATGCGCATCCATTATCTATCGAGCATATCGCGGAGAGTTTAGGGTACAGCAGGGCCTATTTTTCTCGCATATTCAAGCGGATAACGGACATGACACCTGTTACCTTCCTGTTGAAGCTGCGCATCGATAAGGGCCGCCAATTGCTTCGAGAACGCCCTGATCTGACGGTTGAGCATATAGCCGCCTCGGTCGGCATCCCTGATGCGCTCTATTTTTCGAGACAATTCCGGCGGTTCTATGGACAGCCTCCTACAACCTATCGCAATCAAGTTATGCAACCCGACAGCACTTATCAGCGTAAATCTTAGTATGGATGTACACCAAGAATTAGGAGGGAACACCTATGAAAAGACTGAGCATCAAGGAAGAGTGGGAGCAGCAGGCGCGATTAGCGGAATCCAGTCGTAAGGAAGCTGCATCCAAATCCATTTCAGAGCTTATTCAAGACCTTACGAATACTGGTGGAGTCTACGTACAGGATCACAAGCAGACTAGCGCAGTTGGCGAGCTGTTCCGCCGTGCGGTAGACAAGCTGAATCCATCTCATAAATCCTGATCTATCTAACAAAAAGGAGCGTCGCCCTGTTGAACAGAAAAAAGGCGTCGCTCCTTCTTATGTGTGACTGACATACTCACTCTAATGCTGTAGTTGTTTCCATGCTTATGTTATGAATCCCGCTCTGTCTTTCCACGCCGATGGAACTTTCATTTCTCTGTAATGGATCGCTACATCTCGCGGAGCACTTCAGCGAAAGGCATATAGCGTGAGTCGTATACCTGTCGATAACGAAGGTGACGCTCTGCATGAGGGTGATAGGTGTCTACGCCTCGACTTTGCATCGCCTGACGCACTTCCTCTGCATGGGCATAATACCCGCCCCCAAGTGCAGCTGCGCATGCAGCGCCAAGCATCGTCGCCTCCTCAATAGGCGGCACGACGAGCGTTGCATTCGATATATCCGCCTTCATTTGCAACCATGCAGGAAGCCTTGTTCCGCCTCCAACTGCGCACATATTGCGAATCTCATGCTCCGAATTGCGTTCCGCACTTTGACGAATCATCTCCAGCTGATAAGCCGTACCTTCAAATACTGCCCGCAATAGCTCCTTCTTGCCGTGCGACTTGGACAGACCGATAAAGGCAGCACGCGTCTTCGAATTCGGATAAGGGGCGCCGCTTCCCGATAAATACGGGAAGAACAGAGCTTCCCCCGGGCCATCGTTCACATCGTTCATGAGCTGCTTAATCTCTTCGTAGGACAATGTCTCATCGGCAAGCTGTCTCCGAATCCATTCCACTGCACCGCCTGAAGAAGCATTGCCACCCATCCAGAAGTGATAACCCGGCACAACATGATAGCCGTAGGATAATCCGGTATCAAACTCTGCTTGTCCGAGTGGACGCTTCGCGATTGTGCCAACGAGCGTCTCTGCTGTTCCCATAGAAACATATACGTCACCCGGCTGCACAGCCCCAACTGCAAGTGCTGCACAGACATGATCATGCCCGCCAATTGCAACTCGTGTATGGGCAGACAGACCAAGGGCTCCCGCTACCTCCGGCGCTACAGTTCCTAGGGGTGTGCCGCTTGGCAGAACTTCTGGGAAAATCTGCTCATCCAATCCGAAATGCCGAATCCACGGGACATCCCAGCTGTCCGTCTCCATACTGTATGCAAATGTTCGCGTCGCAAGCGATGGGTCGAAGGCCATTGCACCAGTTAATCGGTATGCAATATATCCCGATACGGACAGCCACACAGCCTGCTCGAACATACCCGCCTCTCGATCCTTCAGCCAGAGCAGCTTCGGCAATCCATGCTTGAACGACAGGTGCAAGCCTGTGCGCTGGAACAGCTCCAACGGCGTTCCTTCTTGACGAACCCGCTCCGCTTGCTCGGAAGAGCATGTGTCGAACCACGGCAGGAGCGGAGATTGCACCTTGCCCGTATGACGGTTCACGAGCAGTCCACTCTCCGCCATGCTCGTAATCCCGATATAATCAACAGGAACTTCACCGTGAGCATCCATTAGCTCGCGAACCATTTCGGATACGTCATTCCACATCGCATCTGGATCATATACAACGTAGCCTTCATTCGTATCTACGGTAACGGTTGGACGACTCGCTTGTCCTAGAAGTCTGCCTGACTCATCGAATAGTCCGACCTTGCGATTGGTCGTCCCGAGGTCAACCCCGATCATGCGCATAGGGCTATACCTCTTTCCCTGTCATCTTGTAATATGCGAGTGCGAACAATTCCCCCATTGGTTCACGATATACCGCATCCGCATGTCCATCCATGCTCGTCGCCGTCCGATTCATCAGCACCAGCTTCGCCTTTGTTGCTAATCGAACAAAGCTGGCCGCTGGCTGCACAGTAAGCGAAGTACCGCCCACGATTAACAGATCCGACTCCCGGATCCGTTCAATCGCTCTTGAGATAACTGCATCATTCAACTGCTCTTCATACAGTACAACATCAGGCTTCAATGTCCCTCCGCATTGCTTGCAGGAAGGGATAACCTGTTCACTGTTCAGCACTGCATCCAGTCCATATTCCGCTCCGCAAGCGGTGCAGCGGTTCCGGTGCACCGAGCCATGAAGCTCCCATACTTCCTTGCTGCCTGCTGCTTGGTGCAGTCCATCAATATTTTGTGTGACGACTGCCGACACGATACCATCCTCTTCTAGCCGGGCCAATGCACGATGCGCTCCATTCGGCTTCGCAGAGGGATGCAGCATCTTCGCGCGATAGAAACGATAGAACGTCGCCGGATCACGATCATAGAAGGAGCGGCTCAGCATGACTTCCGGAGGATATCGGAATGCCTCATCATCCGCAAATACCCCATTGTCCGATCGGAAATCGGGAATCCCGCTCTCTGTCGATGTTCCTGCTCCGCCAAAAAAAACAACATGCCTGCTGCTGCGCAATAAATCTGCCAGCTCCTCTGCATGAGCATGAAGAATAGGATTCATTTGTTCTGTCATCGTCGTCGCTTCCTCCCTTTTCCACCTAAATAGTTCAATTTTAAGTATACCGTACCTATTCATCTAGGGAAAGATTTCAAGGGCGGCATGCGCGATCCCACACTGACAAGCTATTCTTCTGCTCCTACGAAGAAGGCCTGAGAAGGCATCAAGTACAGATGCGTTCTCAGGCCTATATGGATTGAGTAAAATATATACCTAGCTTATTATAGATACGGGTTCTCGCTCTTCGCCTTGAGCACATTCCAGCGCCGCTCTACTTCTTGCTCGAACGACTGCAGCGCCTCTGCATTCTCCGGCTTGCTCATATGCTTCGTCTTGCCCATCATAACCAGCCATTCGAGTAACGGGACTTTCTTATTCTTATCCTCCGGATTGTACGTAATTGTTGTAACCCCTTGTTCCACTTCATACAACGGGAAGAAGCAGGAATCTACGGCTGCATTGACAATCTGTGTGCCCAGCTTGTCTTCGGACAGCCAGTTAAGAGGACAGGTAATTAAAATTTTGCCGTATACAAGCCCCTCATTCTGAGCATACCATTGTGCTTTAGCCGCCTTCTTAAGCAAATCCTGTGGGAATGCTTCACTGCCTGTGAAGACATATGGAATGTTCGTTGCCGCCATAATTTGCGCGGTATCCTTATGATGGAACATCTTGCCCGCCTGCACTTTGCCTACGTTAGAGGTCGAAGTGCGGTGGCCAAGCGGAGTCGAATATGATAATTGCGCACCCGTGTTCATGTAGCCTTCATTATCGTATTCCAAAATAATCATCTTATGATTGCGCAGAGCCGCTCCAATCGCCGGCCCCATACCGATATCCATCCCGCCATCGCCTGTAATCATCACAAACGTGAAATCATCTGGCAGGTTCAGGTGATCCAGCTCACCGCGCCGCTTCCGTTCCCAGAACATTTCGACGACTCCGGACAGCGTTGCTGCCCCATTCTGGAACAGGTTGTGAATATATGTCGCCTTGTGGGCAGAGTAAGGATACCCGGTTGTGACAACCATTGCGCAGCCCGTATGGAACAGTGCTACAATATCCCCCTCGATCCCCTTGAAGAACAGCTCAAGACCGGAAAAGATGCCGCAGCCTGGACACGCGCCGTGGCCTGGAGCAATTCGCTTCGGCTTCTTCGTCAATTGGCGCAGCGGCGGAACGCGGACTCTTAGCTTGCCGGACTCCTCATCCTGCTTCACCGTAATTAGTCCTGTCTTCAAATCTTCATATTTCATCGGTTCAATGACACGCTGCGGGGCCTTGGCTGGGTCACCAGGCGTATGACCATGGTAATCGAATGGCTTCTCCACATACCCCTTCTGTGCTGCCTCAATGGCACACTCGAACAGTGCATGACCATCCTCAGCATAGAAATCCTTGCCGCCAAGCCCGTAAATACGGCTGATAATCATCGTATCACGGTTACCATGCGTGAACAGTGCCGACTTCACTTCATTGACCATATTGCCGCCGTGACCGCCATAAGAATCAGCACGGTCTCCCACTGTCACGACTTTAATATGAGCCAGCGCATCCGCTATCTCCTTCGCTGGGAATGGGCGGATGATGTTCGGCGATATGGAACCGGCTTTAATTCCCTGCTCCCGAAGCTGATCGACGACATCCTTAATAATTTCCGCTGCGGAATTAAGCAGGAATACAGCTACTTCTGCATCCTCCATCCGATATAAATCCAGAATCGGATAATCTCGTCCCGTCAGCGCAGCATATTCGGTGCGGATGCGATCGAATACCTCTTCTGCCTTATACATAGCCATGGACTGCTGATAGCAGTTATTAATATAATCCGGCTCATTCATATAAGGCCCTACCGTGATCGGATTATTGCGATCCAGTGTATCAGCGAATCCGCGCACTGGCTGTTCGCCAACGAAGCGATGTACGTCTTCTCGCTTCGCGAAGGTCTGAACACGCCGCTTCTGGTGCGAGGTGAAGTAGCCATCGAATGCAACTAGCACTGGAAGCCGAACCTCTGGATCCTCTGCAAGCTTAAGCGCCATAATGTTCATATCGTACACCGCTTGTGGATCTCGGCAGAGCAGAATCGGCCAGCCTGTATTCAGTGCAAAGTACAAATCCGAATGATCCCCATGGATGTTCAACGGACCCGATACGGAGCGGCACACTAAATTCATGACCATCGGGAATCGCGTACCTGATTGGACAGGCATTTGTTCAAGCATATACATGTATCCGTTCGCACTCGTCGCATTGAATACCCGTCCACCTGCAGTCGAGGCTCCATAGCATATTCCTGCCGATCCATGCTCACCGTCTGCTGGAATTAGCTTAATGTCATGCTGTCCGTTCGCCTTCATCAGATCAAGGAATTGTGCCACTTCTGTTGATGGCGATATCGGAAAATAGCCCATAACATGATAATTAATTTGATGTGCGGCATATGCAGCCATTTCATTGCCTGACTCATACACCATCCGCTGCTCAACCGTACCGCCGGTCACTTCTTTTTCATACTCAATTGCCATAGCTACTCATCCTCCTTACCTTCTATCTATCAATGGCGTTCAGCCAGCTCGAACATATGCGGAACACGATGTTCATCCGCATATCCGTCCTCTTCCCGCTCATCGGTCAATGCTTCTGTAGGACATGCATATACACATTTCAAGCAGCCTTTGCAATATTGATAATCAATGCCTTGGAGGAACATTTGCGGTCGACCCTTCTTGTCCGGCTGTTCTTCCCACACAAAGCAAAAATCAGGGCACACATTATCACAGGCCGCGCAATGAATACATTTATCTGAGGCAAAGTGCGGCATCATACCGGCACGAGAGATGCTTAGATCCTTCAAAATGGAGTTGCCTGGATTCACGACGGTACCGCCGATAGGCTGCGTCTCATATCCAAGCGCTGGCGTATCCCAACGAATTGGCTTCGGCAGCAGAACTCCCTCAGGGAAGGAAAATGACTGGAATTTCACTTCATCATATCCACGTTGGAACGTATTCAGCGCTGGCTGAACCGCCCCCGGATATTTTTTTTCCAGTGATTTGCGAATAACGCTCTTCATTTGCTCCGCATCCAAGAAGTCGCATAAGCGGAACAGCGCACCGAGCATCGCCATATTCACGCGATTTTTCTCTTCCAATGCAATTCCGATTGCATCGACCACCGCGATGGTTCCACCCGGCAGCTTCAGCTTCTCCTTCAGTTCCTCAGGAGATTTGGCAGAGTTGACGAGTATGAGGCTGTCCTCATATATGCCGCTCGTTACATTGACTGTCTTGTATAAAGACTCATGAAAAACACCCACGATATGAGGACGTTCCACCGGTGTCGTATCTCGGATTAGCGTTTCTGGCATGCAGAACCGGATGTGCGCCTTAACTGGAGAACCCTTTTTCTCTGATCCATATGAGGAAAAGCTGACGCCGTTCAAATCGCTGCCGGTAACTCCAGCTTCAGCCAGCATTTTGCCGGCCAAATTCGCTCCAAGCCCCCCGATTGATTCCAATCGGATTTCAAAAAAACCTAGATCATTTACTTTAGGCAGTGTAACCATGTAGGCACTCCTTTCCTAACTGCTCCTCCCCTAACGGCGCTTACAACGCTGGGAGCAGAACCTTTGTCGTTATGTGCAGCTGTCTCGTAGACAGATAGAACCGAAAATGGTGGAGGTTGTTCACATCGTCCGCATTGATTTGCAGGATGCAGGTTAACTTAGACTGAATTCGGGCAGCAAAATACACCACTTTACCCGCACTAAATGTGACGAACCAGTTCTAAGTGATCTGCGCTGCACCACGAATGCACCACAAATGAAACATTGGTAACTCGCACTTGTTACGGTATGACAAAATGGTAAGTCTGATGGAATGGTACAAAGTATGATTTATGTCACTAATGACTAAGGGTAAATTGACCAATCGATGAAATGTGAATAATGAATGACTGCAATCTAATAGAATGAAAAGACTAGACAGCCCAGATGCGTGGTAATGTGAGAATGAGAATCCAATAGATCCTTGAAGGTTGAGGTGAAAAGTCGTGCAATGCCATGCATGATCATGCACGCATACGGATTAGATACCGTGTGCCGAAGTAAGATTTGATTCAAAAAGTTATGATCTGCCTCAAATAAAGACATGTGTCATAGTTCGTAACATATATGCTAGAGGTCTATTATGTTATGACTGTCGGGGCTCAATCATGCCTAATTGAATCCATTGCAAGCGCGCGAGCCGATGATAAGCAGCTCTCTCAATGTTGGGGAAATGCTATGTTTCTATCCATAAAAGGAATATACCAATGCTAGCAAATATCCGCAGCCCCAAATTAAGAAGGAGTACGGTTGTCACGAGTTATTACGAATCAAATTACGCACCACAAAATGGTAGCGGTTGCAATTGTCATCTCCCTTCTTTTCTTGTAGAAATATGCTCTATTACGGCTTATCATAACCCTATATTTGCCAACTAGTCAACTGAATTAAGCAGTCTTAACTGGCTGCAAACAATGGGCACAATTGAAAGCGTTATTTGTGATTAACATCACAATGTATGCTTACCTTCTATGTTACGTTGAATCTATAAATGACAGCTAATGAGCTCGCCGGCTTACGGTGCCACATTCAAAGAGAAATCCGTAAACCGACTACACCTAGGTAAGGAGGGAACCATCATGCGGGAGCACCTTAGTATCCCCACTGCCCCCGGATGCGGGCCGTCAACGTTAAAGAAAAGTGGAGAGACGTTCGGCTTAAATTTGCGATTTCTACTAATTGTATGCGTCTTTGTCGGCAATGCGATTGAACCACTCATCATGCGCATGCCTGAGATGAAAGCTATTTTCCTTTGGATTTTTACGTTCCACATGCCTTTATTCGTGTTCATCACAGGATATTTTGCACGCAGCAATCTAAACGGTGCGGCAGGTATTCGTATCCTGAAGCAAATCGCACTTCAATATATTATTTTTCAAACGATCTACTCGCTGCTTGATTATCTTGTGTTTCGCGTACCTGGCATTAGTCATTCCTTTTTCATTCCATATTTACTGCTCTGGTTCTTAGTCGGCCATCTATTCTGGAGACTTATGATGAAAATGTTCACGCGTTTTTCGATAAGTCATCCACTGCTTATCTCCATTGTACTAGGATTTCTAGTCGGCTTTCTGCCGCTCCAGGGCGCATGGCTCGGCATTTCTCGTTCGGTCGTCTATTTGCCGTTCTTCGTTATTGGGTACACATTCTCTTATGAGCGATTTCGGGCATGGCTGACACCGTTCGTGCGGTATATAGGGATTTCCATATCCATAACACTGCTTGTAGTGCTCTACGTGATGTCTGAGCCTATTAATCCTATCTGGTTCATGAATCATATGACCTTCCATGAGCTTGGATGGACACAGTCCGGTTGGCTTGCCCTATTCAACCGTACCGTCATCTACTTGACGCAGATAGTAGCTTCCGCTGCCTTCTTGGCTTGGGTGCCAATACGGGAAACTCATTTAACGAGCTTAGGCAAGCGAACTTTGTACGTGTTTCTCCTTCATGGGCTAATCATTCGGTTCGTCGTGCTGACAGGTGTATATGCCCATATTACGTCAGGCTGGAGCGCAGCACTGCTGATCACAGCGTCCATTGTCGGTGCTGTTCTGCTGGCGCAGCCGCAGGTTACGGCATGGCTCCATCCAATTATTGAGCCGAAGTGGGATGCGATTGCTGGATGGATACGCCATAAGCTTTTGCGCGCGAAAATCAAGCACAGCTAATCGATTATTCTTGTTGTCACATACGAGCTGATTTCAGCCCACAATCATTGTCCAAACACCGCGAGAATCTGCATTTTTGCATGCTGTTTTCTTGCGGTGTTTTTGTGCGTGCAACAGCGTGTTCGCCTAGAATGGATTGGTAGAAAAACCCCAACAGTTGTGATAGACTACTAAGAAACCCATTGGCAAGCACTAGAAAAAGCCATTCAAAAGTTCGATTTTATTAAAAAGTAGAAAAATAGGACTCGTCCCGCGCGACGGGAAGGACATGAGATGGAGGTTTACCATATGACAGCCAAAAAGATGCGCTCAGACATGATTAAAAAGGGCTTTGATCGTGCGCCTCACCGCAGTTTGCTGCGTGCCGCAGGCGTTAAGGAAGAAGATTTCGACAAGCCGTTCATTGCAGTATGCAACTCGTATATCGATATCGTTCCCGGTCATGTACATTTGCAGGAATTCGGTAAAATTGTAAAGGAAGCCATTCGCGAAGCTGGCGGCGTTCCATTTGAATTCAATACCATTGGCGTCGATGATGGGATTGCCATGGGCCATATCGGCATGCGCTACTCGCTGCCAAGCCGTGAGATTATCGCGGATTCCCTTGAAACCGTTGTATCCGCACACTGGTTCGACGGTATGGTGTGTATTCCGAACTGTGACAAGATTACACCAGGTATGATTATGGGCGCATTGCGCGTCAACATCCCGACTGTATTCGTCAGCGGCGGGCCAATGAAGGCTGGTAAGGATTCCAACGGCCGCTCCATCTCCCTCTCCAGCGTGTTCGAAGGTGTTGGTGCTTATCAAGCCGGCAAGATTGACGATAAAGGACTTCAAGAATTGGAGCAGTATGGTTGTCCAACATGCGGATCCTGTTCCGGCATGTTCACAGCCAATTCCATGAACTGCTTGGCAGAAGCACTCGGAATTGCGCTTCCGGGCAACGGAACGATCCTTGCTGTAGCGCCTGAGCGCCGCGAATTCGTCAAGAAATCCGCGAAGCAGCTGATGAGTCTCATTGAGAAGGACATTAAGCCGCGCGACATCGTAACAATGGAAGCTATCGACAATGCCTTTGCCGTTGATATGGCGATGGGCGGCTCCACGAATACGGTGCTTCATACGCTTGCTATTGCAAGAGAAGCTGGCTTTGAATATCCAATTGAACGTATTAACGAAGTAGCAGCGCGTGTGCCTCACTTGGCCAAGATTGCGCCTGCTTCCGATTATCATATTGAAGATGTGCACAACGCTGGCGGCGTTAGCGCGGTTCTGAACGAGCTGTTCAAGAAGGAAGGCGCCCTTCACGGCGAGTGCATTACCGTAACAGGCAATACATTGCGTGAGAATGTGTCGGACAGCCCAATTCTCAATACCGATGTGATTCACACCTTGGATAACCCGCACAGCGAGCGCGGCGGCTTGGCCGTTCTGTTCGGCAATCTGGCTCCAGAAGGCGCGATTGTTAAGGTAGGCGCGGTTGATCCATCCGTTGGCGGACATCACATGGGCCCTGCAATCTGCTTCGACTCCCAGGACGAAGCATTGGCTGGTATCGCGAACGGCAAAGTCAAGGAAGGCCATGTAGTAGTCATCCGCTATGAAGGCCCTAAAGGCGGTCCAGGCATGCCTGAGATGCTTGCTCCAACCTCGCAAATTGTCGGCATGGGCTTGGGCGCTAAGGTAGGTCTGATTACAGACGGACGCTTCTCTGGCGCTTCCCGCGGCATCAGCATTGGTCACATCTCTCCTGAAGCAGCAGAAGGCGGCCCAATCGCTTTCGTTGAAGATGGGGATATTATTGAACTCGACCTTAACAACCGCAAGATCGAGCTCCAAGTATCCGATGAAGAGCTTGAACGACGTCGTACTGGTTGGAAAGGCTTCGAGCCGAAGGTGAAGTCCGGATATCTCGCCCGCTACTCCAAGCTCGTTACGAATGCAAGCCAAGGCGGTATTTTAAAGATCTAATTCTATTTTTAATACGTATTGTTGCAATAAGGAAGCCCGCTCTGCTATACCGAGCGGGCTTCTTGTTCTGCAAAAATAAATTGTAGGCTATACAATGCTGGATCCAATCCCGATCTTCATGATGATAGTTTTGATTATTGACATGCAATATTATGTTCTATAGATTAGTTGTACAACACCAGAGGAGAATGTTCTTGTATGAACCAACTTTACATTCAACCTCTGTTTTATATCCATAAACAATGGTTTCCCTTCACCCAAAATAACAGGGTGAACGGATAATCTGAATTCATCAACAAGACCTAAACGGATAAAAGTTGTGATAAGGCTTGCTCCACCATACAGCCAGATGTCTTTACCAGGCTTATTCTTTAATGTATTTACTTCTTCAAGGATATTGTCATTTATGAATATCGCTTGATTATCAGTTCCTTTTTGCGTCTTGGAGAACACATACTTCTCTTTACTGTGCACGAGTTCCCACATTTCTTTTTCAGCTTCCGTACTTTCGCTTCCTGGCGTAAATTGTCCCCATAAATCATAACTTTTTCTTCCATACAAAATCGTATCAATTTGATGTAAGAAATGAGTAAATCCCATCTCAGCGTCCATCATGCACCAATCTACTTCCCCATTCTTCCCTTCAATAAAACCATCTATCGTAACGGCTAAATCAAGAATTATTCTTCGCCCCATAAATGGCCTCCCCTTTCATTGATTTGTTTCCCTCATTATAGACCTTAATGATGTCATCCTCTGTCATATTAATAAAGGAAAGTTCTCTCTGCCACCGTACGCAAAACAGGCTGCCTCATCTTGGATGAGACAGCCTGCAAATAACGAGAATTATTCAAATTAGACCAAATGGCAAGCAACCTGATGTCCGCCGCCCATATCGCGATACTCCGGAACCGCCTGCTTACAGATGTCTGTCGCAAACGGACAACGCGTATGGAACTTACAGCCGGATGGTGGATTCGCCGGGCTTGGAATATCTCCCTGCAATACGATCCGATCAGGCCTGCGTGTTGGATCTGGTACAGGCACTGCAGACAGCAATGCCTTCGTGTACGGATGAAGCGGATTTCTGAACAATTCATCACGAGGAGCCATCTCAACGAGCGAGCCCAAGTACATAACCCCGATACGGTTGCACAAATGCTCAACGACGGATAAATCGTGTGAAATGAATAAGTACGTCAGGTTCTTCTGCTCTTGCAGATCACTCAGCAAGTTAATGATCTGTGCTTGAATCGATACGTCGAGCGCCGATACCGGCTCATCCGCTACGATAAAGTCAGGGTTCAGCACCAAGGCGCGCGCAATCCCGATACGCTGGCGTTGACCACCAGAGAATTCATGCGGGTAGCGATCGATATGATACGGAGCCAAGCCGCAAATCGTCAAAATCTCTTTGACCCGATCGCGCACTTCATTCTTCGAAGAAATGCCATGGTCGATCAGGGCTTCGCCGATTGCATCGCCAATCTTGATGCGTGGGTTCAAGGAGCTGTATGGATCCTGGAACACAAGCTGCATCTTCGGACGCATTTTGCGTAAATCCTTTTTCGACAAGTCATGAATCTCTACACCGTTGAACAACACTTGTCCATCGGTCTTGTCGAGCAAGCGAAGGATGGTACGACCTGTAGTTGACTTTCCGCATCCGGATTCCCCTACGAGACCAAGCGCTTCCCCTTTATTCAAGCTGAAAGACACACCGTCAACCGCACGAACATGGCCTACCGTTTTGGATAAAATACCGCCCTGGATGGGGAAGTATTTTTTCAAATTGTCTACTTGTAGCAACGGTTGTTGACTCATTGTACGTCCCCTCCCTTTTCATACAGCCAGCATGCTGTCTTATGTTTGTTGTCATACACCTTAAGCTGAGGCTGCTTATCCGTACAGATGGACATGCAATGCTCGCAACGATCATTGAAATAACAGTTCTCTCCGAGTTCAACAGGGTTCGGAACCTGTCCCGGAATCGTATATAGACGCTCCATACGCTCATTGATGACCGGCTTTGCCTTCAAGAGGCCCTGCGTATATGGATGCTTCGGATTTTTGAAGAGCTCAAGCACAGGAGCTTCTTCAATCACTTTACCTGCATACATAACGACAACATGGTCAGCCATTTCCGCTACGACACCAAGGTCATGTGTGATCATCATAATCGCCGTATTGAATTCCTTCTTAATGTTGCGCATCAAGTCCAAGATCTGTGCTTGAATCGTTACGTCGAGCGCTGTTGTCGGCTCATCCGCAATGAGAAGCTTCGGATCACAGCTAAGCGCAATCGCGATCATAATCCGTTGACGCATACCACCGCTAAGCTCATGCGGATATGCATCGAAGATTTGTGCCGCACGTGGAATGCCGACCAGTTCGATCAGATCAATCGCACGTTTTTTGGCTTCTTTCTTCGTAACGCCTTTATGCAACAGGATCGGTTCTGTCAGCTGTTCCCCGATTGTAAATACCGGGTTCAGAGACGTCATCGGCTCCTGGAAGATCATCGCGATTTCGTTACCGCGGATCTGGCGCATTTCACGTTCCTTAATTCCAAGCAAGTCTTTGCCATTATATAAGATCTGTCCACCCTCCACTTTACCCGGAGGTGAGACAAGACGCATAAGAGACATCGCTGTTACGCTTTTTCCGCATCCGGATTCACCAACGACGCACAGCGTTTCTCCTTCTTTAATCGAGAAGCTGACATCATTGACCGCTCTTACGACGCCACTGCTAGTATAGAAATTCGTCCGCAAATTGCGAAATTCGATCAAGTTATTTGACATAACGTATCCCTACCTCTTCATTTTCGGATCGAGGACGTCCCGCAAGCCGTCACCAATGATGTTAATCGCAATTACTGTCATGAAAATACATACGCCCGGCGGAATCCACAACCATGGACGCTTCTGGAAATCAATCAAGTTGTTCGCTGCCGTAATCATGTTCCCCCATGATGGCGTCGGCGGCACAACCCCTAGACCCAAGTAACTCAATACCGACTCTTGCAGAATTGCACCCGCAACCGTCAATGTGGCTACGACAATGATGATCGGAATCGTGTTCGGCAGCAAGTGACGGAAGATTTTGCGGCGGTCACGCAGACCGAGCACTTCTGCCGCTTGCATGAACTCTTGCTCACGCAGCATCAAGATCTGTCCGCGCACGAGACGAGACAAGCTTGGCCAGCTCATGAATCCGAGCAAAAACATAACGACGAAAATCCGCTTGTCCGGCGGAACCTTCATATCTGATAGTACCGCACCAAGAATGATCAAGAGCGGCAAGCTAGGGATCGACATCATAATATCTGCTAGACGCATGATGATGGAATCAACCCACCCGCGATAGTAACCTGCAAGTGCTCCTAGTGTGCTACCGATTGTGACAGAGATAATCATCGCAACGAGACCGACGATCAAGGATACTCGTCCTGCGAGCATTACCCGCAGCAGGATATCGCGCCCCAGGTTGTCCGTACCAAGCCAGTGGGTAGCTGAAGGACCTTTATTTTTCATTGGGCCCATTGTATCCAAAGTATATGGCGAGAACAGCGGACCAATAAAACAAATGATGAACATCAAGACTACAACGAAAATTCCGCCCATTGCGAATTTGTTCTTGCTAAGTTGCTTAAATGCCAACCTCCACGGGGAAGCAGGCTTCGTCTTCGATGCAGCTGTTGCAGCCGCAGAATTAGTAGCAGTTTGAGACACGAGCTTTTTCCCCTTTCTATTTCATGCGTACACGTGGATCAGCCACGCGGTACAGCACGTCAGCTAAGAAGTTACCGACTACAGTGAGCAATGCCAAGAACATCGTGAAGCCCATCAACAGGAAGTAGTCACGCGACGTGATTGCTTCTAAGTTAATTCGACCGATCCCCGGCCAGTTGAAGATTTTCTCTGTAATCATTGCGCCACCGAACAATCCCGGAAGCTCGATACCCAGCAACGTAATTGCAGGCAGCATTGCGTTGCGAAGCGCGTGTTTGAAAATAACCGTTCTTTCTTTCAAGCCTTTTGCACGTGCAGTACGGATGTAATCCTGACGGATAACTTCCAGCATGCTCGTACGGAAATAACGAGTAAGTGAGCCTACACTCAGTGCAGTCAGTACGATGACTGGCAGCATTAAATGATGAACCAAATCCCAAAAATGCGCCAATCCGGTAGCATTGCTTCCGGAGGTGTACATTCCGCCAACAGGGAATATTTTGAAGTCGACAGCTAACGCTTTAATTGCATATAAGCCAACAAAGAACGATGGCAATGACATTAAGGCAAATACGAGAAACGTAACTACCCCATCAAAAAATGAATATTGCCTGATAGCAGAAAATACACCGACAAGAATTGCTATTGCCCATGATAAAACTAATACGATTGCAGCGATCATAAAGGAATTCCACATATAGCGATTAAGTACAGTTGTAACCGGTTGCTTATGCTGTATCGACATCCCCAGATCTCCCTTGAGTGTATTGCTCGCCCAAGTGAAGTAACGCTCAGTAAGCGGCTTGTCCAAACCATGAATCGCTTTAAGTTCAGCAGCGCGCTCTTTGGAAATCGTCGGGTTCGAATCGATAAAGTTACCCGGTGCCAATGCAAATACGGCGAACAGGATAACGGATACCCCTATTATCGTAGGAACCAATTGTAACAGCCGCCGAATGGCGTATTGCTTCATAATTATTCCTCCTAGCTTTATATAAGCCTAAATGCCCAGCCCGGAGGCTGAGCATTTTGCAGGCATAATTCATTTGCCTTGCGGCTATTGAATTTGCAATTGTGGCAAGCTGTACGTGAAGTTGCGGTATGGCGACATATCGAAGCCTTGCAAGCGAGCGTTGTTCGCCCACATATCACGACGTTGGTACAAGAAGATGTAAGGAAGATCCTCATTCAACTCTTTATAAAGTTCTTTAAAGACCTCTTTACGTTTTTCAGTGTCTACCATTGCTCCAGCTTTCGTGAACAACTCATCAACCTTCGGATTGGAGTATCCAACATCGTTCTGGGAACCGCCAGTCTTGAACACATTTTCACCGGATTGCGGATCTGGTGTTAAGCCCCACGCCAAGAACATCATGTCGAAATCGCCTTTTTTACGCTTGTCTACAGCAGCATTGAAGTCCATTTGTTCTGCAACGAATTCGATGCCAAGCTCTTTGTAGCTTGCTTGAGCAAGTGGAATGATTGCATCGTTTACAGGGTTAGGAGTAGTCGCTGTGAACGTAATCTTGAATTTCTTGCCGTCTTTCTCACGAATGCCGTCTCCACCGACTTTCCAGCCTGCTTCATCCAGCAATTGTTTTGCTTTTTCCAGATCGAAATCGTACTTATTCACATCATCTGTGTACGCCCAAGATACTTTGGATTGCGGAACGTTCAGAACGTCTGCATAGCCTTGATATACGGCATCAACGATCTCCTTACGGTTCAGACCGTAAGTCAATGCTTGGCGTACACGCTTATCTTTAAATTGGTCATGCTTGTGGTTGAATGCAATGTAACCATAGCTGTTCGCTGGGAACAGGTTAATATCCAAGTAGCCGAACTCTTTCAACTGCTCGATTGTATCTTTGTTCACGGAAACGAAGTCCATATCTGTCTCGCCTGCTTGCAGCAATTGGATGTTGGTTTCTTCAGTCGTAAACTTGTAGATCAATTTTTCAATCTTCGGCTTGCCTTGGTAGTACAACTCGTTAGCTACCAAAATAGCCTCTTGACCTGGCACGAACTTCTCAAGCTTGTACGGACCGTTGCCGACTGGTTGCGTGAACGTATCTTTCATGTAGCTCAGGTTGCCTTGCTTGTAGTCTTTGCCGTAGATTGCTTTCGGAAGAACCCCTACAGAACCGATTGCAGAAAAGGCCAATGCATTCACTTCTGTCGTTGTTACTTGAATTGTACGTGGATCCAATACTTTAATGCCTTCGATGGATGTTGCTTTGCCTTCTTTATACTCTTTGCCGCCCTTGATATGAGCGTCCTTAATAATGTCGGTAGGACCGTCATAGGACTTGTCGTGCAATACAGTCAAGCTGAATGCTACGTCGTCCGCAGTCAATGAAGTACCATCGCTGAATTTCAAACCATCGCGCAATGTGAACGTGTATACAAGGTTGTCAGAAGAAATTTCCCATTTCTCTGCAATACCTTCCTTATAAGTACCATCTTTGTTCACTTCAATCATGCTGCTGAATACCGAAGTATTGACAAAGTTATCGTACGTAGAGTCTGCAAACAATGGGTTGAAAATACCACTTGGTGCCGTCATACCAATAATCATGGTGTCCTTGCGGTTCTTCGCAATCTCTGGTGATAAGGATGCATCCGAAGCTTTAATCAAGCCATCGGTTACCAATTCTTCAGCCGGTTGTTCTGTATTTTGGCCAGTAGTCTTGTCTGTACCCTCAGAGGAATTCCCGCCTCCGCAAGCAGACAGAATAAGTGTCAATGACAACAATAAGCAAATCATAGTGCTAAGACTTTTCTTCACAACATTCTCCCCTTATTTCTTAGATGACATTTATAATTAGTATAAAAGTTGTATACATATTACCTAGTTAGCTTCGAATGTTCGGCTATATACTCTTTTATAGAACATTGGTCAATAAAATAAGAAAGAATGACCAATTCCTCAGCAAGAGA
>NZ_MAIS01000209.1:0-1908 GCF_001680695.1 Paenibacillus sp. KS1
CAAAGCGTACCTGATCGTTCCCATTGTAGGTGCCTTTCTTATCGACGTGTTCGCCATGCCGATCATCATTACAACGCTTAATTTATTTAAATAGAATCCTAATGTAGCTCGTCCATCATAACAAAACCTCCAGTCCACGATGTGTGGAATAGGAGGTTTTGTTGCTCTTGCACGCATCCGTTTGAGAAAAAATAAAAAAAGAACCGAACCTTTTTCCGACAAAGTGACAATATAGTGTGTAAGCTGCTTACTCAGGAGGATCCTCTGAATGCAAAGTGAATATATGTACCAATTGCTCACAAAAATGAAAAATGGCAATCAACAGGCGTTCCATACGCTGTATGATGCCACCTATCAGGACGTCTACCGGACAGTCTCCTTTCTAGTGGATCATCAGCAGGATCGAGAAGATGTCATGAATGAGATTTATATGCAAATGTGGACCTCACTTGACAACTATGATACAAACAGACCTTTCCACTTCTGGCTGCGCGGCTTGGTAATCCGTCAAGTGCAGAGATTTCGGGTCAAGGGCTGGCGGAGATTCCGTATTTTTGAACGCATTCGTGCCTTCTCCCGGGAAGAGTCTCATTGGGATCAACCTACTGTGTTGATGGATGAGACAAACCAAATGATATCGCAGGCAATCCAAAAACTGACCGACAAACAGCGAACGGTGATCATTCTCCGCTTTTTTCACGACTATACGCTCGAGGAAATCGCGACATTGCTCGACATTCCGCTCGGTACAGTGAAGTCCAGATATCATGCCGGCCTGCAGGCGCTTCGAAAAAACGTATGGAATTTTCCCCCGGAAAGGATGGAAATGATCAATGACTATCGAACGCAAAATCCGTGAGCATCTGCATAAAGAAGCAGAAACTATGGAGTGCCCTCCGGGCATTTCCAAAAGAATCGAACAATCCTATTCTCAATATTTGCAACGAAACAGGAGTGAAAAAACGATGAAAAAACGATTAATTGGCGGTATTGTCGCTGTCGCAATTTTGATCCCTACTGCAGCATTTGCGTCCTCTCCCTTGATTGAAATGCTTACTAGAACACCATTGACTGCTGAACAAGTCAAGCTGGATGAGGTTGGCAAAGCAACGCTTGAGAAGCTGTATCAAGCATTTCCCGAAACAAAATCATTCGAGATTATCGATGCAAGCTACGTTCGAGGTGACGCTGATTTGCCCCGCAAAAAGGGGCAGCCGACAGACTCCTCTAATGCAGCCACAGAGAATGTGAACCAAACAAGCATCGTACTGCAGGAAAAAGGAGGAACTGGCAAAAAGATTACCCTTCATACAAACGGTATTACGGGCGAGGTTGAACACCTGAATCAAGAGAATTGGGAGCCCAAGGAGAAGCCGCTCATTACATTAACCGATCAGGAAATCAAGGCGAAGGTGGATAATCTCATTGATAACATGTATGGCAGCATCAGAGAATACGAGTTTACTATGGAGAAAATGGAGAACCCGAATCAAAAAACGTTGATGCTGAATTACACCAAGAAGGGAGCAGAATCACCGTTCTACCAGGTATTTGTTCAGGGCAATACAATCAGTCTTTCTCGGATCGGAGATAATTAGTCTACACCAAGTGATTGATCACAAAACGGAAACACCGTGGAAAAACTAACGAAGCAAGTATGTACACGACTACATCGAGATTGGTAAAAAAGTAAAAGGAGGCTGGTATCCTTAGTGTACAGGATACTGGCCTTTTTCGTTTAAAAGGCGCTTAGAATGCCCGTTAGCCATTAGCTTGGAGAAACAACTATTTTGATACATCACATCAAGTAGTAGTTGACCTTAACACTAGTGTCAGGGTTTATAATGATGAGGAATCATTCGTGAAGGGGATTTGAATATGAGAATCGGTGAACTTTCCGCCCGAACT
>NZ_MAIS01000296.1:0-553 GCF_001680695.1 Paenibacillus sp. KS1
ATGAGAATCGGGGAACTTTCCGCCCGAACTGGGGTTAGCCTTCGCTCACTGCGTTATTATGAGCAGCAGGGATTGCTTACTCCCGCTAGGCATACGAATGGCTACCGCGAATATTCAACGTTTGCGGAAGAACAAGTGCGCACCATTCAGTTTTATTTAAGCCTTGGACTTACAACGGAGCAAATCGCCGGATTTCTGCAATGCGTCCTCAAGAATGAAGAAGCCTTCTGTCAAGAAGTGCTCCCGATATATGAGCAAAAGCTTGCGGAAATCGACGAGCAAATCCATCTTCTTCAATCTATAAAGTCCAATCTGCAAGAGCGCATCCGCTTCATTATGAAGGAAAGACAAACAACGAACCAGGAGGAATAACGATGAGTATATACGAAGTTAATGAACAATCATTTCGCGAATCTATTCGCGAGCAAGGGGTTACACTAGTTGAATTCGGAGCAACGTGGTGCCCTCCATGCAAAGCGCTTCTGCCAATTCTCGACGAGTTGGATCATCAATATGGGGAACGGGTAAACGTAGTCAAGGTAGACTGTGACGA
>NZ_MAIS01000298.1:0-523 GCF_001680695.1 Paenibacillus sp. KS1
TACGTAAGGTTCGATATTCGGTTGGATGTTGGTAGGGTACCAATTACTAGCTATATGATTACAACCACAAGGCTCATACTGTACAGGGGACACATATTGCGGCATAACTGGGACAGGAATTTCGTAGCTTGGCGGGAATGATGGAACTGGAGCGGCATAAGGTTGTTGCATGTTTGGCTGGTTTAGAAAAGATTGATTCCCCATAGATGGGTCAAAGTTTGACGGGTAGTTCATAGGCTGATTGTACCCTACCCATGGATGCGCATGTTGGGTACTTCCATAGTCCACCTTTTCCATTTCATATACAAATTCAGTTGCATGGTGTGGTTTCTTGACCTCTTTCTTGGGCTGTACAATCTCTTGGATAGGTTTTAGCTCATTCACTTGCTTGTTCTCTTCGTTCGGTTGAGGAACTTTGGTTTGCGGCATAACTTCTTTTTTCGGCTCTACAATTTCTACTTTTGGCTTCGTGATTTCAACCTTTGGCTTTTCCACTTCTTCCTTCGGCTTCACGACCTCTTCC
>NZ_MAIS01000039.1:0-60700 GCF_001680695.1 Paenibacillus sp. KS1
GCCGCAGTGTCACTCGCTGTCTGGGATGGATCCGCCTGAACTGTGAAGCTCATAGAACCGAACATCAGGATGCCGCTTAATGTAGCAATTACTAATTTCATCGTTGTTTTCATTGGATGATTCTCCTTCTTCGTACAATTATGAGTATGTATTCACATATGTATAACAATCTTACCGTTCCATTTTGTGACAGGCTTCCAATGATTTCATGAAAAAAATAAAAAAACTCCCCCAAAGGAACTTAGCATTTAAGTTCCTTTGAAGGAGCCACTCACATTTTCCTATACATATTGCACATGCAGCACTTCATAAAATGAAGTTACATTACTTTGGACCGAAGCCCGCTTCTTCACGATTTCGACTTCGTTCGAACAGGAGGAAGCAGCTTCTTCATATTTACCGTCCGCGTCTTCTCCCATGTCTCTGGATCCGCCTCGTCGAACTGTTCCAAGAACGCAATGACTTCCTTCGTAATTGGCGTCGGCGTCGAAGCGCCGGAGGTTACCCCAACCTTCTTAACGCCTCGCAGCCATTCCACATCCAGCTCAGACAAGTCTCCAATGCGGTACGCCGTCGTACCGGCAATCTCCTCTGACACCTGAGCAAGACGGTTCGAGTTATTGCTGCGCGGGTCGCCGACAACGATAACGAGATCACATTCTCCCGCTTGCTCCGCCACTGCCGCTTGACGAACCTGTGTCGCCATGCAAATTTCGTTATGGATTTCGGCTGATGGAAATTTCTCAACCAATCGATTCATAATATGCTTAATGTCCCATTGGCTCATCGTCGTCTGGTTCGTAATAATGATCTTGTCTGTCGCCAGTTGAAGCGACTGAACTTCTTCTTCCCGCTCAATCAAATGAACGCTGTCCGGCGCGACACCGATTGCCCCTTCAGGCTCTGGATGCCCTTTCTTCCCGATGTAAATAACTTCGTAACCTTCCGCCGTCTTCTCGCGAATGAGATCATGCGTACGCGTTACATCCGGGCAAGTAGCATCGACAGTCGTAAGCCCCTTCTCACGCGCCTTGCGGCGAACCTCTGGCGATACACCATGCGCCGTGAATATAATCGTTCCTGACTCCACTTGATCCAGGATTTCCATCCGGTTCGGGCCATCAAGCGTAATAATGCCCTCATCCTCGAATGCGTTCGTTACATGACTGTTGTGAACAATCATGCCCAATATATAGATAGGCCGCGGTAAATCCAGATTGCGTGCAGTTTGCTGTGCAATGACCATTGCATCAACAACACCATAGCAATAACCTCGCGGTGTTATTTTCATTACTTCCACATGTACACCTGCTTCCCTTCCAATTGCTTCGTCTGCTATAAGAGCTGCAATGAAACTGCACCACTAGCATCCGGCATCTTCATTATACCGGAACTTCCTCGCATTCGTCGACCGAAGCAAGCGGCAGCCAGATAATGAACGTCGTCCCCTCATTTGGCTTCGTGACTACTTCCACAGAACCGCGGTGCTCATCAATGATCCATTTCGCAATCGACAGACCGAGCCCCGTTCCGGAAGTAACGCCGCGCGATACGTCAGCACGATAGAATCGCTCAAAGATATACGGAACTTCCTTCTGATTCATGCCCATTCCCGTATCTTGCACCTTCAAGCCAATTTGCTCGTCCTGAATAATCGCATCCAGGCGCACAAATCCGCCATCCGTGTATTTGAATGCATTCTCGATGAAGATGAACAGCATCTGCTGCAAATAATCTTTGTTGCCGTATACCACTTTCTGTTCGATTGCTGCTATATCTCCTAGAATCCATTCGGCCTTGCGCGGCAAGAATTGCGCTCTTCGCACAACTTCCTCCACGAGCGACTTCAATTCAATCATCGACTTCTCCATCACATAACCGGCATCCGCGCGAGCCAGTGACAGCATATCATTGATGAGCCTGCTCATTCGACGCGATTCATCTGCTATGTCGCTTAACGCCTCCATAGACATTTGCTGCTTGTCTACTTCTGTTAACGCCAGTGTCCCGCTTTCTTGCAGCCACATCTTCTCAAGCAGATCAACATTTCCCCGAATCGTAGTCAGCGGAGTGCGCAGTTCATGCGATGCATCAGATACGAATCTGCGCTGTGCCCGGTATGCCTCGTCAAGCTCATTGTAGAAGGCTTCCATTCGCCCAAGCATGCTGTTAATACGGTCAGTCAATTGACCAACCTCATCATCCGGCGGCCCGACACGCGGAATTCTTACACTGAGATCCGCACCCTTCTGAACCCGGTCTGTCGCTTTAATAATGTTCTCAATCGGACGTAATGATTTCTGCGCCAAGAAGAGCCCTAGTGAGAACGCCAATACGACGGTAACCATAGACGCAACAACGAGAATACTCCTTAGTTCACGCATAAATCGAGCCTCATGTCCGGTAAAGGCAGCGACCTGTACAGCTCCGATGATCGTATCATTGTTCTCCAGCTTCAGCAGCTTCTCATACACGAGAAATTGAAACGATTGCACTTCAACCTTACGGATGCCTGCTTTAATTTGGCTTGGATTCGACGGAACAGGCAGCTTCAGATTGAGGGACTTCAAGTTATCAGAACGAATTAGCTTGCCTGAACTGAAGTTAATCGTCTGAAAAAACACTTCCTCATTATTTAACCTATTAGACTGCTGAACATCCCAATTCAGCTGGGAACGTTCCCAATCGATAGAGGGGAGGATATACAATTGATCCATCTGGTTGGAAATGCGGGTCTTAATATCTTTATAGATGTTGTAGTCGACAAATGTATAAATCGCAATCCCGAACAAAAATAAGGTAAAGGCAAGCAAAGCCGAATACCAGACTGTAAGCCGCAATCGAATTGACATCGATCTAACTGTCCCCTCTCAATACATAGCCCGTCCCACGGATCGTTAATATGATGCGTTTGCCTCCATGCTCCTCTGTCTTCTGACGAAGCATGGCAATATATACTTCCAACACATTGGATTCACCGCTGTAATCATATCCCCATATCTTCTCCATAATCATATCGCGCGGCAGTACCCGCTTCGGGTTCTGCATGAATAGATGGAGCAGTTCAAATTCCTTCGCAGTAAGCTCGATCGCCTTGCCGTCCCGCTGTACTTCACGTGTATGTAAGTCCAGCACAATATCCTCGAATATTAGGCGATGCGATCCCCCTTCACTATCACTGCGACGCCGCAACAGGGCACGAACACGTGCAAGCAGCTCTTCAAGTGCAAACGGCTTGACCAAGTAATCATCCGCCCCGTTATCAAGCCCTTTCACGCGATCCTGCACCTCATCCTTAGCCGTCAGCATGAGCACAGGCACACTGCTGCCCCCTTCTCGCATGCGGCGGCATACTTCCCATCCATCAACTTCGGGCATCATGACGTCCAATATGACCATGTCTGGTTCATGCAGCATCATGTCCCGCAGCCCTTCCGATCCATTCGAAGCCGTACGCACCTCGTACCCTTCGAACACCAAACCCCTTCGAAGCATGGAGGTAATTTTCTCATCATCGTCAATTACCAGTATCGTTGATCGCATCATACTCATCCCCTTTTTCCGATTTCCATCAAATATGCAAATCATTTGTTATTCTGCCATTAAAGCGAAAAGGAAGCCAGAAATCGCATAAGCCATTCTGTGCTTCCTATCTTTATACTTAGGGGGATACGTCCTTCAAGTGCCATTGCTCATGTCGTGACGCACTCCCTTCCCCTTATTGCTGCAATTGTTTCGTGAATTTGTTCTTATCGCCAATCTTCACACTCACATCAATCGACTTGCCATTGCGTACGACTTGAAGCTTAACGGTATCGCCAACCTTCTTCTTGCTAATCTGTTCAATTAGCTCTTCCTTGGTTGTATATTTAGTCCCATCCATACCGGTAATGATATCATATGCGCGCAAATCTGCCTCATAAGAAGGGGTACCGAACAACACTTCGCTCACGAGAGACCCCTTAATTAGATTCATACCTAATCGGTCTGCAATATCATCTGTCATCGTAATGAGTGTTGCACCGATAAACGGCAGAGGCTCCTTCGCAATCTCGCGTTTATTCTTCAAATCCTCGACAACCTTACTCATCACATTCGATGGAATCGCGAATCCAATTCCTTGCGCCTGGCGACTTACCGCTACATTCATGCCGATAACTTCGCCCTGCATGTTCAACAACGGACCGCCAGAGTTACCAGGGTTGATCGATGCATCTGTCTGAAGCAAGTGTTGGTATTCACGAGCGCTGCCGTTATCGTCAACATTGATTTTGCGTTCGCGTGCACTAAGTACACCAACAGTAACCGTATGATCGAATCCAGACGGGTTGCCGATTGCAACAAGCCAGTCTCCGATTTGAGTTGCATCAGAATTGCCAAGGCTAACAGTAGGAAGATCTCCCTTGCTTTCAATCTTCAGTACAGCCAAATCCAAGTCTTTGCTATGTCCAAGCAGTTCTGCCTTAATCGGCTCCTTGTTTCCTTCCACCTGTACCTGAATCGCCTCCGCACCTTCAATCACGTGCTGATTCGTCAATATATAACCGTCTTTATCAAAAATGAACCCTGTACCGATTCCAAGAGGCTGCAGCTTCGGCTTCACATCCTGGCGGGAATTGTCATTCCCATAGCCGTCTCCGAAGAATTGGCGGAAGAACGGGTCATCCATCCACGGATTGCTGCCACCACCGCTTTGCCCTCTTGTCGTTGCGAATGTCTCGATCTTCACGACAGCAGGACTAGCCTTCTTAAATACATCCGCTACACTGTTCGAGCCGTTCGGCAGCGTCGTTCCAGGCCCATTGGTCTGCACCGCATTCGCACCTGCCGCACTGCTTCCAGCCCCCTCGCCAGCAAGCGCTGTTCCTCCTGTAAACAAGTTCGTCTTATCAGCCGTAATCATAAGCGCCGTAATGACGAGTGCTCCTGCCATGAAGGAAGCAAATATTGCCTTGAAAGAAGTTCCTCTCTTGCGCTTCGAATCCTTGAAGTTCCAATCACCTTGCGGTGGAGCAGATTGGCCTCCTCCGTCACCACGCATATTCGGAGCCGTATATCCACTCGCTTGAGCCCCTCCCTGCTGCGTAGCGCTGGAGAACGGAAGCGGCTTAACCGGATTCGGCGGCGTTACCTGCACATCATTCATACGTCCAGTTGGATCTGTCGAAGTTGTGGTTCTCGAAGGTTCTTCTTGTTTTACAGATTGATAAGGGCCGTAGGCGTAATAGTAACGTTCATTTTGCTTGCCCAGTTCCTGTTCCTCACTCAGGCTGCCATCGCGCTCTTGTCGAGCAGCGCTGTCGTCTGATGATGATGTATGAGAATCCTTGTCGGATGCACGAAATAAATTGCGTTTTTGTTCGTCCATTTTGCCTACCTCCTAATGTACTCGTATCAAATGAAGTATCGTAATGATATGTTTATATAATGGACGATAAACCTTAATCCTAGCTTAAAAACAATATAAAACACCATAAAAGATGATAATACAAAAGTTCGACAAAAAAACAGGCCCTTCGGCCTGTTCTGCAATTCCTGTCGACGCAATAAACAGCACAGTTTAAATCTGTTAGTGTCTAGACCTAGAATATCATATGCCTAGACAACTGAAGCATCACGTTCACAACTGCGTCTATTTACAGGATAGACGAAATTATTCGTTTTTAACCCACCCTTTACGATGAGCGAATACCGCAAGCTGTGTACGATCCTGCAGCTCACACTTCATAAGTAGGTTCGATACATGTGTCTTAACCGTCTTGATGCTGATATGGAGCTCATCTGCAATATCCTTGTTCGTCTTGCCATCAGCAATAAGCAGCAGCACTTCCTTCTCCCGCTCCGTCAGTCCCTCGTCATCCGGCTGTGCTGCGCGCTTGCGCAGTCCACGGGTCAATGCCTGCGATACTTCACCGCTCATGACCGGTCTGCCCTGCAGCGCGCCACGAATCGCGTATACCAGTTCTTCAGCCGACACCGTCTTGAGCACGTAACTGACTGCCCCCGCCTGTATCGCTTCGACAACCTGCTCATCTTCCATGAAGCTGGTCAGCATGACAATTCGCAAATTCGGAAACTGTGCGATAAGCTCTCTTGTCGTCTCTACCCCGTTCAAGTCAGGCATCATCAAGTCCATAAGGATTAAATCAGGCAATGGCTCATTCCGACTAGCCATCGCTTGTATGGCAGCAATCGCTTCTCTACCACCACTAGCCTCACCAATAACTTCAATCTCCGGATCGAGCATTAAGTAAGTTTGAAGACCTAGCCGCACCATTTCATGATCGTCCACAAGAAATACCGATGTCTTATCCCCCAACAGATTCGCCTCCCGTCCGTTCTCCGTTACTCACACATTTCTGTATTGGAATGACCTCCGTCATTTGACTGCTCTTCTATTTCTTCAAATCGAGGGATATGTACGCGTATCGTCGTTCCCGCTCCCGGACGGCTTATGAGATCCATGTGACCGCCAAGCTTATCCACCCGTTCTCGCATCGTCGTCAGTCCATAGCTCCCTGCCTTGAATGACGCACTCTGAAGATCGAACCCTTGGCCATCATCTGCCACAGCAAGAATAATCTGATTCGGCGTCTCCTGCAGAGTCAAGGTAACCTTCGTCGCCTTCGCGTGTTTGACTACATTGGCCATGGCTTCCTGAATCATTAAGAAGCACTGATGCTCTTTGGCTTCCGACAATTCACAATTTAGTTCAATGTCAATCTTACCTTGCAAGCCATTCTGCCGGCAATAGTCAGGGAACCAGCGGCCCAACGCTTCTTGCAATGTCTTGCCGTCAAGCTCAAGCGGCCGAAGCTGTGCAATTAAGCCGCGCATTTGGCGCTGTGCGGTATGGGACATCTCAACAAGATGGCCAACCACCTTCTTCGCCCGATCCATATCCATGTCCATGACCTTCGTCAAGGAAGAGGAAGCCATATGAAGTGCAAATAACTGCTGACTAACCGTATCATGCAAATCTCTTGCTAGACGTCTTCGTTCCTCCAATACAACAGCTTCGCATTCCCGCTCCCGATCCATCACTTGCTGCTCGGACATCTTCTGCAAGATACGAAGCTTCTGTTCCATCCCGCTTACCATCGTATTGAAGTCTTCATACAAGCGAGCAAATGACTCTTCATCGCCAAGCGGAATCCGCTCTGACCAATTGCCCTTCATCACCTGCATCATACTATCGTGAAGCACGTCCAGGCGGCGCTGAAGGCGCACGCCTGCGACATAACCCATAATGACCGATACGATGATGACCGTCACAATACCGAACAGCCACCAGTTCATCCCACTATACCAGGAACCTCCATAGACGAAGCCAATCCAGAACACACTCATGATAATACAGCCTGAAATCACAAAGGTGAGAAGCAGCTCCCACTTGACACTCTTCGTGCTGCGAAACCAGCGTGACACCATGATTGCACTACCCCACTTTCATGACCTTTACATCCCCTATGAAGGTACTGACGGAGATTTTCACTTTCTTGCCTGCTTCATAATAATAGGGAGTCTCCACTTGCAGATTATTCATGAACCCTTCCTTCTCCTGATTGAATACTCTCACATCGCCAAGGAAGGAGCTTGAACTTACCACTACACCAAGATCCATATCATTCGGAACATATACTTTCACATCTCCTATAAAAGAAGAAACATTGATCTTCGTCTCGCCATACGATACCTGCGCCTTCGTCAAGTCGATTACAGTGTCACCAATGAAATGCGAGATGTTCATCGGCTTCAATTCCCAATAATCAGAGCCTAAATGAATATCACCGATAAAGCCTGACTTGTTCACCGTGTCGAACTTCGATCCCGAGCCCATTGGCGGAGGCGGCGGTGGTGGCGGTGGTACTGATCCCTTATACGAAAATGGATCATAATCAGATGATTGGCTTTGATTGCGTCCAAACGGTTCTTTATAGCGTCTGTCGCTATCCCCGCCTACTGCCGAACCAGTCTCATCATATCCCGGAGGCGGAGGAACATCGGATACACCGTCTTTATTAAAATGCTTATTAAAGGACTGATCAAAGTCATCATCTAGTGGACGCGGTTCACTATACGGTCGATCATGTTGTCCACCATGTTCATGCCAGTACCCTTCGTCCCAACGCTTACGATCACGATACTTATCTCTATGCCGATTTTTTCGCGGACGAATCAACATCCCTACACCGACCATAATGAGGATAAATGGAACGAGCATCCTCATAGCTGAACCAATATCCACCGTCAGAACTCCTAAATTCGATAACTGGAAGTAGCCACCGATGGCTAGAAGGATAAGCCCCCAGAACGCCCCCTGTATAAGCGCATTAAATCCCGTTAAGATAAGGATCACCGGCCAGAATGTGCGTATCAATTCCCCAAGATCCATATCAATATAACCAAGTTGGTTAAGCATGAAGAAAGCGCCGATCGCGATTAGAAACAACCCTCCCGACCATCTGCCACGCTGATTATTCATACGGTTCCCTCCATTTCTCTACAGTCATTTCATTCATTATGTAGTAATTGTAAGAGAAATCATGTCCATCTACCAGCGACGGAGGAAGGAAGTTCGTCTCAGTCTCGGGACCGAGGAACTGGAAATGAATTACTATCTCATTTTTCACTTCCGCAATGAAATGAAAATGGCTGCCCAAGCAAGGGGCAGCCATTCGTTACGATACCTGGCTAAGTCTATAACTCGCCACCGCATCTTGGTGTATTATTGTTGTTGATCAGCTTCCTGCACTTTTTGCACGACGCCTTTTTCTGTTCCTTTTACAGCACCTGCTGTAGGAGCAACCTCTTGGCCAAACTCAATGTCAGCAGCGTTGCTTTGGGCTGCAAACTCACCAGAAGTGTACTTCGCATTAGCAGGCTGCATGCGGTTCGCTTTGTTGTTCTTCGGCATTTCCATTCACCTCCTGCATCGCCGCGCTTAGGCGGGTCAAATTCAGAAACTTGCGTTCCTACAGGAGATATTATGCTTAGCGCAGCACTCGATTATTCGAATGCACACCCCTAGCGCTCATCATGATTCAAAGCCCCAATTAGAGCATGGACTCCGGAATCCCTTTATTTTTAAAGACAGCTGCATTCAAATCGTCCAGCATTTGTTCCGATACTTTTCCATTACCGCGTTTAATAAGCTTGACTTCCACTTCTTTCTTGCCCCACTGTCCGTATACTTGCTTCGTTGTATGGAAGAATAGATCAAGCTTCTTGCCCTTAATTTTGGCACCAATATCCGTTACAATCCCATATCCATATCCCGGAATATAGAGGATGCTTCCTAATGGAAATACGGATAAATCCGCTGCGATCGTGGACACATAGTCTCGACGCACTTTAACACCGGAATAAGTAATCCCGTACTCTGGATGCCCCGGCTCCTTGCCAGTTGATTCAGCTCCTGCCGTATAGCCAGTAGCAACTACCTTTACCGATCGAATGATGCGCTCCTGCTGAGGAGCAAGCTCAGCAGCTGTGAATGTCAATTTGGCCGCTGCAACCGCAACATGTGGACGTTCCTGCTCTTCCTTCACCTTCTGCCCTTTTACCGTCGGCAAAGGCTGTACATACACGAGCGGCAGTGTTTCAGATGCGGCGTTCGAGGTCCAGGTCAATTTCTGCGTTTGCTGCACCTGTGAGGAAGCATGAGTGGACAACGATGCTTGTGTTAACGTCCCTTGTTGATATGCACCCGCTTCTGTTGACCACGCTTGGACAGTCATTGGAGCTATAAGCATACCCGCTGCTACATACAGCACCGCTCCAGCAATACCTAACGACAACCTTGTGAATACGATAGCGCGCTTATCCGATCTTGATGTCATGTTTCCCTTCCGTTCCGAACTTGTAGTCGATATTGTAAACATATGGTTACCCCTCCCTTAGTGGGAAGGATGTCCTGCTCATTTCGCTTTTATTCATATTCAACAAAAAAAGAACATCCCCGACATTCCGAGACGTTCTTTCGACAACTTCCATTAATGCAGCTTCTGTACTGGCAAGGGTTCGCCTTTACTGCCTAATTTGCCAGCCAGCGCATCCTCGTGAAGGCTTTTCAGCCAATTCAATTCCGTTACTGTATATTTATAGCCTCCATACAGCATATGAAGCACGGAACGAGGGGCATATGAAATATGCTCTTCATACAGGGCCCACATTCGTTCTGCTTCCTGCTCATAGAAAGAAATGCGATTCTGAATAATCTCCATAACTATTGCCTGATCCGCATACTTGACAAAGGACAGGGCCGCATAAAAGGGATGATTCAAATGCGGCATTTTCTTCATCTCTTCAATGAGCAGTTCTTCGAGCTCTTGCTTCCCCTTCTCTGTAATGCGATAGATCGTCTTATCCGGGCGAGAACCACCGCTAACGAATTCAGCCTTTTCTATAAATTCGCCTTTGTTTAACTGGTCAATGGCATAATACAGCGACCCGTATTGAATTTTCATATAATTATGCATTTCGCGTTCTTTCATAGCCTGACTCATCTCATAAGGATGGCGATCTTGCTCCATAAGCAAACCAAGTATGGCCAGCTTCATCGACATGTCTTCCACCTCTTCCTTCATGAAACGACAGCCATTCGCAATCACGCAGGTTCTCCACCTTGCTCTGCGGCTGCCGCACTCCCATGAGAGTGTTTAGACATCATTGTAACACGTCCCATAAGCAAAATGAACAAAAGGGAAAGCACCGCGATCGGAATGGACCACGCATAAACATGGGCAATGGAATCAGACAGCACACGGGTCAACTGTTTCAAAATTGGTTTCGGAATGGATGAACGCACTTGATCCTGCAGCAGTACCTGCGGATTGCCAAGCTGCTCCACAAGCCTTGGATCAGTCAGCACATCGCCGAAGCGATCACGTAAATAAGAGGTCTGAATACTCCCTAATATACTGATTCCGAGCGTATTGCCAAGTGTTTGGAAGAACCGCACTAGCGAATTGACTGTGCCCCGCTGCTGATAATCCACCTTATGCTGTGCCGCGATCGAGGTAACGGGGAAGGAGGCACCTATCCCCAAGCCCATCATAATCATATATACAACCATCGTAGACATGGAGGTGTCAGGCGTTACCTGTGATAAAAGCACAACAGACAGCAGCAGCAATGTTCCCGAGATGAGCATAATATTGCGAAACGAGATCTTTCTAAGCAGAAATCCTGCTGTAACGGTGCTGCATACGAGTGCCAGCATCATTGGCGTCAGTACTGTACTGGCATTCGTTGCGGATCCGCCCACAACTCCTTGAATGAATAACGGAATGAAAGTCGCTCCTGCCATCAACAGCATTCCAATTAGCAGCCCTGCCCCCATGCTCGCGGTAAACAGCTTACTCTTGAACAAACCAAGCGGGACGACTGGCTCTGCCACCTTCATCTCAACAATGATAAATAGAACAAGCATAAGGAGTGCCCCTGTAAATAGCGAGATGATCGTTAGGGAAGACCAGGCATAATCCTTGCCCCCCATCTCCAATCCGAACATGAAGCACAATATTGCAGCAACCAGCGTGAATGTTCCCAGCCAATCAATCTGCTGCTTCTTGAAGCTTAGTGTCTCCTGATAGCCAAGCATAACAAGTAGAAGCGCAATCAATCCTAATGGAAGATTCACGTAGAAGATCCAGCGCCAGTGCAGGTGATCGGAGAAAAAAGCTCCAGCCATGGGCCCAAACACACTGGATAGACCAAATACTGCCCCGAACATTCCTGTCATCTTAGCTCGTTTTCCCTCTGGAAATATATCGAACAGAATCGTAAATACAACGGGCATAAGTACACCGCCGCCAATACCTTGAATCGCACGATACCAAATTAATTCCTGCATCGAACCGGCCATTCCACATAGTGCCGAGCCTACCATAAATACGATGATCCCGAGCATAAAGAATCGCTTGCGTCCGTACATATCAGATAACTTGCCGAACAACGGCATACACGCCACGCTTGCAATCAGATAAGCCGAGAACAACCATACATACTGTTCGAAGCCGCCAAGCTTCGCAACAATCGTCGGCACGGCTGTCGATAGTATCGTCTGATCCAGCGACACAATCAACAGCCCGAGCAGAAGACCAATAACCGTTATGCGAGCACGAGAAGAAGAACCCATCCTTACCACCTCTATATTCAAATTTGAATAACACGAACATAATTCATTATATTCAAATTTGAATACAAAGCAACTTTTTTTATCGCATGATTTTGAAAATTTGTACGCACGTTTGGCGTCAATGCACAAACAAAAGCCGTCAAGGAGCTTTACTCCTCGACGGCTGATTCGTTAACGATCTGCTGCCCCTCTTTTGCTTAATCTCCACATGATGACAGCAGCGACGCACAAGAACATACCGATGATTGGTTCAATCGGCGCTTGCTCACCAGTCTGAGGCAAGACGTTCGGGCGGTTCGGCTGCCGATCAACGTCCTGCTTCCCACCCAAATCGGTACCGTCCGCTTCATCCTCATTCGTTCCTTCAGCTGGCTCTTTATCAGTACCTTGACCCTTATCTGGCTTCGTATCGCTATCCGGCTCTGTCGCTTCGCCTGGTTCGGGATTCGTATCGCCATCTGGATTCCCAGGTTTGGTTTCTACGATTGTACCTGGAATCGTCGGCCGTTCCTGATCGCCCGGTTTGCCTGGCTCTACAGGCGTTCCAGGATTTGTAGAACCGCCACCTCCAGGATTAGTAGATCCGCCCGTTCCCGGTTCCGGATCTGGATTGACCGTTCTTACAATAAGTCCCGCATCAATCGTTAGATCCCGTGGTCGTTCCGCCGTAAGTACGATGTTGTCTGACCAGCCATTCAGATCCGCATCAGAATCGAGTGCGCGATCATCTCCCTGATACCGTTTCGTGAACGAATACCCCTGTGGGGCAATGAATCGAATCTTATAAGTACTGAGATCCAAATCATTAAATAAGTAGTAACCAGATTGATACACGTAATCGGTCACGGCAGGATCGTAGACCGATCCCGTGACAGTCGGATCATAGACCGAATTTGTCACCGAGCTGTAATACACGGAATGAGTGACCGTCGTAGTCAGCTTCTCATTATTGTGGTTATATAATTCGACCACAACCCCATTTAATCCAGTACCATTCTCATCCTGAATCCCATTGCCGTTCGTGTCGATCCATACATATTTGCCGATGGCTCCCTTGCCCGGAATAGATGGAATATCCTTCTTAATTAGACCTGCGTCAATGTTATGGTTTTTGCCGCCCTGCTCCAGTGTAATGATGTCTGTTCTGCCTTCCACATTCGCCTTGGAGTTCTTCCCTGGATTCGTTATTGCATCTTTCACCGTAAATGCATCATAGCCTTCCGGCAAGTGGAACGTAACGTAGTATTTGCCCGCATCCAAGCCAGTAAACAGATAGTATCCTGGCTGACTTTCGTGATTATTGCCAGTTACAGTGCTTTGTATTACCTTGCCGTCACTCTCGCGATGCAGGTCGACGCGAACGCCGTTAACACCATGATCCGGTGCTTCATCCTGAATCCCATTGCCATTTTCATCGTACCAGACGTAATCCCCAATCTCTCCCTTTGGATCGCCCTTTATCTTAATGCCGACCTTGAGCGGCTCTGCCGGGAGCATAGCCTTATCGCTAATGACCGGAGTCGCGGTGTATCCGAAGGAATTCCATGCGATCTGATCGTCGCTTGCAGGCGTGTCAACAGGCGCACGCATTGTCCATGTCAATTCCTTGGATTGGCCAGGAGCCAGTATGACATCATCAGCGAATTCGAACTTTAAGGCTCGCACCTTCGATATATCTTGCGGAGGCTCTTTATCCCAGTTGCCGCCTGACATCGATATCTCTTCATCGATGCTGTAATATACCGTTACACCGTTCGGAGGCGATATCGGCTCCTTCAGAATCGGGGTCCACTTGCTGCCACGCGGCGATTTGTCGATGACCCCGTGATCACCGATATGCGGAAGCGCATCAACGATCAAAAGGTTTTTAACGCCAATTGATCCCCGGTTCGTTACAGAGATCTTATACTTAAGTTCTCCGCCTGGCGCAACATTGCCGATATCTGGATACTTAGACCATTGCCCGTTATCCAAATCCCCTTGAACCCATTTTTCGGAGATCAAGCTATCGATGCCGTTCACATCAATTTTATCTCCGTTGTATACATACCACTTGCCGTTCTCTTGCTTATAGCGCTGGTTCTTGAAGTTGGTCAACCCGTTAATATAGTTGTGCCGTTCTGATGTGACCTCAACTTCATTGTAAACTTCGCCCGTCGGGGTATCCGACTTCACTCTCGCTTCGAAGGTAAAGGTGAGCGCTTCGCCCTTCTGCAGCGTCAAGGAGTTGCTGCCTTCCGTACCCCACGCCCATGTAATCGGCGCGCGCCCTTGCTTATCCTTCTTGGCCTCTGAGAACGCAGGAGCAGGCACCTGCTTGCCATTAAGCGGCTCCAGCTTCAAGCTGTCCGGCACATATTCCAGCTCTTTCAGCAGCAGATCTGTTACAACCGGGTCGCGAAACGGAACATCAATCGGACTGGCATTGGTTACAACGATCCTATAAGTAACCGTACCTCCTGGGAAAGTACTTTTTCCACTTACAACCGATTTATCCACTTCCAGCAGCGGACGCTTATCCACCGCCAATACCTTAACCCCCGTCAAATACTCGGTCTTCTCGCCATTGAAGCTGTATTCCATGCTTGCATAGTTAATTGTTTGTTTCCACTGCTTCGGGTGCTGTTTGGCTTCCTCGTTCGTAGGAAGGCCGTTATTTTTGTCCAGATAGGTAAAGTTATCGTTCGGGTACTTTTCTGTCAGTCGAGGGAAATCGCCATACTTATAATCATCATGTTTGACACTATCATAAGAGGTCAATTGGTAACGAAGTTCTAAAACATCATGCGGACGGAACGCAACGGGTACATCTCCCAAAACAAGGCGAATGCCTTGAATGTCAGCGTTCAGATCTGCTGCCAACAGCTTGTGTTGTGACTTGAATTTTAATTCCTTCCAGAGTTTCCAGTCACTCTCATCAGGTGTGCTTTTCGACGTGTACTGAATTTCGTACTCATCTTTATCTGCACCGTCAAAGGCTGGAATGCGGATATACTGCAATTTCATGCCCTTCGGCGTCATATCTGTCATGACGGCTTTATCCAGAGGGACATTGGCAGCATTCCCTACTCCGCCAATATAAAAGCTGACTTCCTGGCCTTCCGACAATTCCTTCTCCTGACCGCTCCAGATTTGCTTGTATATCCATATTCCTCCGCCAGGCTGCTTGATAAAGTCGTGTTCCGCCTTCGCAGTCAGTTCCTTGGCCGCATCTCCCAGAGGCTCATAAGATGCTTTGGCCGTATTCACCACCGCTTTTGTGTTGCCGGTGCTCGGATCAATCACCTTGTCTTTAGGATACAGAACCGTAACAAGTATGCTTTTGGAACGATCCGTTATTTTCTCCTTATTAAGCTCCTCCGCATCAATCTTCCATGCCAGTGTCTGACCCTGTATGGAATCAGGCGCGGGGGCTGCCTTGGAGAATTCGGCTTCAGGCGGCAGAACGTCGGTAATCACTACATGGTCAATGTTGAGATTGCCGTCTTTGTCTGCCGGATTCTTGTTATCCTTCAGCGTAATTTCGTAGACGACTTCCGTTCCTGGCTGCGGCTTCACACCTTCAACAGGTACGATTCGCTCCTTCGTAAGAACCCAATCCGCAGATGCCTTCCCTGTAACTGTTACAGGGTTCGATTCAACCTGCAAGCTTCCGGAATGGTGGATGAATGTTGCCGTTGCCGTTCCGGCAGTCCCGTCAGGCGTTGTGTGGTTAGGGAAATGTGCCTTCACCTGCAGTTTTCCCGTCGCGCCGGATGGGGTAGGATTTTTGAATGTAAACGTTACCTTATCCACGCCGCCCACATTCTCATGTTTGCTTACGACATGTTCAGATCCCTGCACTTCCTCGAATACGATGCCCTCAGGCAAGGGAAGCACAATTTCCGCATCGGAATAGTCCTCTGTCGTGCTGGATAGACTGTAATCAATTGTGTAGGTAAAGGTTGCTCCTGTGAGCACAGTGTCCTTACTGCTGCTTAATCGCAATTGAATTCCTTGTGAGTCGTTACCATCTGCGTTCGCATGCGCCGTAACAGGCAGGAGCACTATGTTCAAGATGAGCAGCAGCGCCCATATCGACGCCTGCGCCCTTCTTAGTGTCCTCCTCAAATCGTTCCCTCTCCTTTCCGTAAATAAATTTGAGCCGTTTGTTTGGGAATTTTACCCACACGAACGACTTCCTTCCTATCCTAATCGATGGCGCTGAACAAATTCTGAATGAAAGTTGGAAGCAATCTTAAGCGACGATATGCAATGATAGGGGAACTGAACTAAAATGCGAAGACAGAAAAAAAGCAGGCGATTGCCTGCCTTTGCCTTACATGAACGTAACGTTGAACTCCATCTCATGGCATATAAGCCAAACAAGTGTCCAGGGGAACTTTGGCGTTCGCGTTATTGGCCCAGCACGAGCTGTTCCAGCTTGCGGCCAGTCGGCGTGTTGGCCAGACCGCCTTCGGCAGTTTCGCGGAAGGAGCTTGGCATGGAACGTCCAACTTCATACATGGCCATAATTACCTCATCGGCCGGTATTCTGCTCTTGATGCCGGCTAAAGCCATATCCGCGGCTACGACCGCCGATGAAGCACCGACACCGTTACGTTTCACGCAAGGAACTTCTACAAGTCCTGCAACCGGGTCGCATACTAATCCCAGCATATTCTTGAGTGCAATCGCCATCGCTTCTGCCGATTGCTGCGGCGTTCCGCCTGCCATTTCCACGACTGCCGCAGCAGCCATTCCCGTTGCGGACCCAACCTCCGCTTGGCAGCCGCCAGCCGCTCCCGCGATGAACGCATTGTTCGCAATAACAAATCCAAAGGCTCCTGCCGTAAATAGGAATTCGAGCATTTGCTTCCGCGTAGGGTTCAGCTTCTCCTTGACGGCGAACAAAACCCCTGGAACAACACCCGCCGAACCTGCGGTCGGATTGGCGCAGATAATGCCCATGGCCGCATTTACTTCGTTGGTTGCAATGGCCTTGCTGACTGCGTCAAGAACGAGAGATCCAGCTAAGGCATTGCCGCTGGCAATATATTGATGAAGGAGGAGGGCATCCCCTCCGGTTAAGCCCGAGAGAGACCGGACTCCTTTTAGGCCTTTTTCGATGGCCTGCTCCATCACAGTCAGATTGGCATCCATCGCCTGCATGATTTCTTCTTCCGTCTGCTGCCGAAGCGCTACTTCTCTCTCCAGCATCACGCGGGATATTTTACATTGCTTTTCTTCGGCCAACCGGACAAGCTCGGCTACGCTATGGAACATGATTGTCCTCCTTCCGCGCTCGTGCGCTGGTAGGTTTGCACTTGCCATATTTCTTTAATATGAGGGAGCGAATGCATGCGATTGATTACAGTCACATCAACCGCTTGGTCAAGCTCGATGGCCATCAAGGCGCTCTCGCCTTTACCTGAACGGGACACTGCCATATATCCGATATTAATATGATGCTGCGCAAGCAGCGAGGCTACATTCGCCACGGCACCCTGCTTATCCTCATGCAGAACCAGCATGGCGGGAGTCTTGCCGGCTGGGTTTGGATTCAATTGTTTGACTTCGCGGATTTCCATGCTGCCTCCACCGATTGAAATGCCGACAACTTCGATCCCGCCGCGCTTGTCCCGCAACGTAAGACGTGCCGTATTCGGATGTTCGCCCTCCTCCTCTGATGTCACGAAAGTAATGCGAACGCCCTGCTCTTCTGCGATGCTGAGGGCATTCGGAATTCGCTCGTCTGACGTGTCAAAATCCAGGATTCCGCTTACGATTGCCATATCTGTCCCATGCCCTTTGTACGTTTTCGCAAATGAACCGTATAAGGTAACCGTGACGGATTCTGGCAGCCGTCCGAACAGATTGCGGGCTGCGCGTCCAATTCGGTTGGCTCCTGCCGTATGTGAGCTGGATGGGCCGATCATGATAGGGCCGATAATATCAAATACAGATGTGAACGGCATAATAATCCTCCTCTTACACAGAATTGATGAATAATTGATGCCACTAACTTCGTTATATCTTGTTCTGGTTTACGCCACTTCAGTGCCCGCTGCGGCTGTAGGCTTAGGAGCAGGCACGGTTCCGCGAATCTCACCTACCGTGCGGATCTTATAGTTTTTGAAAATCCGTGAGCCGATTAAACCTGCCGTGATGCCGCAAAGGGCGCATAAGGCTGCCGCAATTGTTACCGTAAGCGGATCGTTGAAGCCGTACATGACCATGAGTCCCGCAATTGGGGTTGCTGTACCTGTCGCATTATTCGTTAGATTGAACAAAGCCACGACGACCCCAGCCATCGCTCCTCCCAGAAAGTTGGTTACATATACTGGAATCGGATTGGCTGATATGATGTCTGCTTGCGTTAATGGTTCAATCGCCACCGCAATCGTGTCTTTGCGGTCACCAAACTTCATACGATGGAAAAAGACGAAGTTCATAAAGGACGAACCCATGACGGACAAGGCTCCGATGGCCATCGGCAAGCCCGTAAGTCCCAGCATGGCAGTAAGTGCCATCGAGCTGAGCGGTGCGGTTGCCACGACGGTTATGACTCCACCAAGCACGATACCCATCACGATTGGATTATCATTAGCTGCCGTCGTAATGATGCCGCCAATATTAAGCAGTGTCGCATTGACTACTGGTGTTGCTATGTTAGCTACAAATCTAACGAGCGGTGCAGCAACGATGATGCAGACGATGAGATCAAGTCCATCCGGGACTTTCTTCTCGATTAGCTTGACGAGGAATGATACGAGATAACCGGCAATGAAGCCAGGCAGCAATCCTGTTCCCGCACAAGCTGCCCCCAGCAGCAGAGCATAGACGGGGGAAACGCCCATTGCAAGCGCTACCAGTGCAGCTGCGGCCACACCGCCCATACTGCCGGATGCGAGCCCAACCTCCTTGGCAAGACTGAAGCCGAACAAATCGCCACCTACATAACTTTGAAATGCTTCTACCAAAAAACTGGCAACTGCCGCA
This sequence comes from Paenibacillus sp. KS1, assembly GCF_001680695.1. Classification (NCBI taxonomy): domain Bacteria; kingdom Bacillati; phylum Bacillota; class Bacilli; order Caryophanales; family Paenibacillaceae; genus Paenibacillus; species Paenibacillus sp. KS1. Next base: position 19,124 of record NZ_MAIS01000039.1, read on the forward strand.
TTTGCTAGCGCTCCCATTGCCTTCATGCCGTTAGGCGCTTTGAAGCTGAAAAGGGAGAACAGGGACAATACGAGCAATAGTAGGGCTGTACCGATTACGATGTCCATACGTGAAGATCCTCCTTCATGGGTACAAAGTGTAGTAACCGCTTACAAAACATTAAAAGTGCATTTATACCGCTACATGATTGATTGAAAATACATTCTATATAAATGATTAATAGTTAATGAACTCAAAAATATTTGAGTACATAAACTTCAACTTGATTGTATCAACTTTTCTTTATTTACACAATTCTTTTATACATATTTTCGGAAATTGCCGCAATTCACCTTTATTAAGCAGTTTGCTATGACTAATAATTCAAGAAATACGGAAACAAAATGGAAAAGGAAAACGCTTTACTATCTTAATCAGCGCGGCACGTCCCCCTATTTAATATCGTAACTTAGATACAACTCATATCGAATGTCTAACGGATGATTTTGGAAAATACAATGAATCAGGGATTGATTGAGGTTGAAGTTCGCGTTATGATAATAGTAATTTATCATTACTAATAGTTGATATAATCAAATCTAGTTTATTTTATCAACTTTTTTTGATTATAAGATTGTCCAGAGCGTCATTATTATGTTGTATCAAGCAATATAATATTTCTCGAATGACAAAGAAATCTTCTGGTCAAATTCGGGTTGTCTAGGGAAGGACTTGATGCAATGAATACAAGATTTACAGAGCGAGATCATTTAATTTTGGAATCCTACGATGCAGTAGTAGAGGGATTAGCCAATTATTTGGGGCCTGCTTCGGAAATTGTTCTTCATAGTTTGGAAGATTATCAGCATTCGGTTGTCAAAATCGCAAATGGGCATCATACAGGCAGGGAACTGGGAGCGCCTATCACCAATATTGCTTTGCAAATGCTGCAAGAAATTGAACAATCCAATGGAAAGCAGTCGCTCAGCTATTTTACGAGAAGCAAGAATAATCGCCAGATGAAGTCCAGCACGATCGCGATTCGGGGTGATAGCGGCAAGATTATCGGACTGCTTTGCATCAACATGAATATTGACGAATCTTTTGCTGATGTGCTGCAAACCTTCCTGCCGCAACCGGATATGGAAGCAAGGGAGCAGTCCGAGCATTTTGCTTCATCCGTGGAGGATATGATTCAAGAAACGATTGAGCGAACGATCGAAGAAGTCGATGCTTCTCCAGACATCTCTTATGCGAACCGGAACAAGCATATTATCGGACTGCTGCATGAACGAGGCGTATTCAACCTAAGGGATGCGGTCACTCTTGTGGCAAATGCGCTGAAAATCACAAAACATACGGTTTATCTACATTTGCGCAATAATGCTTCCAAAGGTGAAAAAGCAACGAAATAGAAGCAGAAAGAACGCTGAACACAGCAGGATTAGCGACCGGGTTCTCAAAATGAGCCTGGTCGCTGTTTTTTGTGGGCAAACACCTGTTGTAAGGATAGCCCCCTTCAGGGGAGATTCTTTAAGCTTCCTCACCACGTTCAACAGAGTTTTATTCGCACTCAGTCCCCTTTAGATCAAGAGATTCTTTCATTCAATCCTTCGGAATACTGCTTAGCGCTTTCCTCATCTGACTCCGTTCTGAGCGATTCTTGCATATCTTGATCAACATGTTCAAAATGTTCAGGATAGCCATACTCGCCATGTTCACTTAAATCCAAGCCGATACACTCTTGCCCCGCATTGACACGCAAGCCAAACAACCGTTTCCCTGCATACAACAGCACGTAAGAAGAGACAAATGCAAATCCGCCCGCCGCTAGAATCCCATAGGCTTGCACCCATAACTGATGCAGACTGCCTGTATCCAGCCAGCCTCCTTGGCCTACACCAACCTTCTCCGCCAATGCCGAAGTGGCGAATATCCCATTGGACAGCGTGCCCCATACCCCTGCTACCCCATGTACCGACAAGGCTGAGACTGGGTCATCAACTCGCAGACGATCGAACCAGAGCGCACTGTAGTACACTAGAATACCAGCCGCCAAACCAATTACGATGGCCGCCCAAGGCTCCACGAATGCACACGAAGCTGTGATCGCAACCAAGCCCGCCAGCATTCCATTCAAGAGGGTAGGCACATCTGCCTTGCCGCTGCGCAGCCAACTAATAGCAAGCGCCGCAACAGCCCCCGCTGCAGCTCCAAGCTGTGTGTTCATGGCGACATATCCAAAAAATCCATCACCGATCGACAACGTACTTCCTGCATTAAAACCGAACCACCCCACCCACAGCAGAAGCACACCGAGCGTTATATATACTTGGTTATGACCTTTTATTTTCTTGGACGAACCGTCTGAATCGTATTTGTTCATGCGCGGCTTCAAAAGCAATGTCGCAGCCAGCGCAGCCATAGCCCCTGTTAAATGCACAACCGTAGAACCGGCAAAATCCTGCTTCCCATGCATCGCAAGCCAGCCGCCTCCCCATATCCAGTGAGCAACCACTGGGTAAATCAATGCCGTGAACAGAATCGCAAACCAAATGTAAGCGGACAATCGCGCGCGCTCGGCAAATCCACCCCACACGATCGAGAGTGACACAGCAGCAAAGGCTAATTGGAAGGTAAAAAATACGGAAGGTGGTAACCCTGTAGAGGAAGCTGGAGTAAAGAAGAAATCACCCCAACCAATAAACGAATTGCCATTCATACCAAAAATCAAGCCATAGCCGACTGCCCAAAATACAAGAGAGCCAAGCCCAACCGTAATGACCGTTTTTGCGGCAATATGACCTGCGTTCTTCATTCGTGCAGACCCTGCTTCCAGCAGGATGAATCCCGCTTGCATAAGCAGCACCAGTATAGCCGACAGCATTACCCACAGTGCGTTCAGACCAGATTCCAGTGATTGCACAGAAGCCTCCCCCGCGGCACTGACAGCATCCGGAAATAGGCTAAAACATGCAAATCCAGCACCAAGCACACCAGTCGCCGAAGCAAAACGTCTGCTCCTACTCCGATTAAGGCTCTTGTCTCTGTTCATCCTCATTTTCTCTACACTCCTCGCTATTTATATGTTAGATTTTATTACACGAAATCTTGTTGTTAGAGGAATTATATAAAGGTAAATTGTGCAAATCAATGGGTTATGTTATAAAATGCATGAAATGCGTCAAGTTATACAAATTTCATGTAATATAACCTAACATAATATTCATGAAGATAGTGATAAATAAAAAAAAGACTGCAGAATTATTCTGCAGCCCAAGTCTTACATTCTTGCTTCATTTGTCTTGGATTGATTATCCAATATGCTATTCCTTACTGTTGATTACTCGGCTTGTTCAAAAAACTTGGCAATCGGATTTTCAACATGCTTATCTTTATAAATAGAGCCATCAACCTTTTTCACAATATGCTGCTGGAAATTGCTCGTAACCGACAAGCTCTGAAAACCAATTCCCGTCAAAAACTGCTCTGCTGATTTCTTCGTCATATGATCATCTGTCCAGAAATAATGCACCACTAGACGATCCTTATTGTACGGATGCATAATTCCGTAGCCACCTAGCAGTCCTTTTGTGTTCATTACTTCCTTCCAAGGGAAGCCCGCTTGTTCAGCTTTTGCAATAATAGCCGGCTTCAATGCTTGAATAAATGAATTGGACTTCGGATTGCCGATTACAATGACATTGCTCTTTGCCAGAGAAGTCTCCAACTGTTTTTTCACAGCCTGCTTCTCACTCAAGATCACAGGCTTAACGCCGCCCATGTTCAACACATTGGAAATATTCTCGAAAAATTGCTCTTGCTGCTTTTTCGCTTCTGCGCTTACAGGACTACTGTATATGATCGCTAGCGGTTCTCCATGTATCGCCTTGTTAAGCACCTTGTACATTGTCTCTTTCGGCAACTTAGGATAGGACTGATCAATCCCATCATACATTTCTAAAATCGACAACCGCATATACTCCGCCATTTCAGCTTCTGTCATCTGGTATTCCGGCTTGAGTTCAAAATTAGGCTTGTTTAAGTTATCATCCATTCGATCGCGCACAGCCTTGCCAAACTGATCCTCAATCGTTTGGAGCAGTCCCGCTACGGTTGCGTTGCGATACGCATAGCGATTGAAATACTCCTTCATAAAGGCATCGAACTTCGCTTGCCCAACCGTGCGGTACAATTCATAAATCGCAAGGCGACCTTTTTTATAGAACAGCGCATCCGGAGAATCTCCAGCCTTGTCATTCGGGGAATTAATAGCCCGATCCAATGAGAACGTTTCAATACGGGCACTATCAAATCCATTCATCTTGTCGCCCTGGGCATCATAATAATACACCTTGGAAAAGTCAGCAAACCCTTCATCCAAGAACGACTCGGTTTCAGAATCGTTGCCGATGATGGAATGGAACCACTGATGCGCAATCTCATGGACAAAGACAGAATCCTTTTCAGGAACAGCATTTGGATTTACCCGCCCCATTTGGATAAGGCGTGCAAATTCAACAGCAACACCTTCTACATGGGATTCCACGATCCGAAAATCGGGGTACTCGTATTTGCCGAATTTATCGCCAAAAAATTCAATCGCTTTAAATGCCTCATCAATATATTTATTGACAACTGCCGTCTTCGCAGGATCATTGTTGTCGTTGTAATATACATATTCAATCGTTAAGCCATTCTTGGTTTTGCTGGCCTTATGGAACTTCTCACTGGAGAAGAACACGAGCTCGCGCGTCTTGTCCGATTTCGTCGTTACGATTTTGCGGCCAGCTTCACCAGACTTCTCCGACATTTGTCCAGGCATCGCGATTTGCAGCTTGTCTGGAACATCCATTGCAACCGTATAGTCGGCAACCTCATAGTAATCCGTTTCGAATGTCTTACTATATGGGGTCTTATTCCACTTATGTGCTGCTTCATCGTACACAGACATAACCGGGAACCAATGCGCCCCATTAATGATGTCCTTATAGTAGGACAAGCGCTGTGAACCGAATGGAATTTTCGTTTTATATTCAAGCTCTAACGTTACTTCTTCATCCTTGCCCAACGCTTTTGCCAACTGAACCGTAAGCGCCTGCTTCTCATTTGTGGTAGCTAGGGCAGCACCGGTCGAAGCATCCTTTACACTAAGGATATCAATACCGCCAAGGAAATCCTCTGGTTTCTTATCTGGGTATTCCTTTGCAATCTCCTCATTCGCTCGTACGAACATGCTCGATTGTGTATCCTTCGAACGATTGGCATCTGCGAACAGACGGAACACAACATCATTCAGCTTGTCCTCAGACGTATTGCGGTATTTCACCGTCTGCTTGCCTGTAATGGTCATGTCGTCCGTATTCAGCTTCGCTTGGATATTGTATTGGATATGTGAAGTTGCTTGTTGTTGAGACTGCATTCCTGCTGTGCTAATCGTCTTGACTTGATCCGCCGCAGCCTGCTGTGCATAAGCTGTGCCTCCAGATGTTAGCGGAGCAGCAAGCAGGGTAAAAGCCATTGCACATGCTATTGTTGTATGTAGCAATTGTCTTCCTGTAAGTTTCATTCGTCCAATCACTTCTTTCCGTTTGTGTTTCATCTCATGATGATATATTCAATTATAGAGCAAGATACAAATGATATCGTGCGATTAACCTTATGCGGAGCTTACAATATTGTCACGTAAGATTTTAAGGAACTTTATTAATGAATGCCGCGAATCAAAAAAAAAAAGAAGCCCCCGTCTAAGACGAGAGCTTCTCTATGACAAGGGTGCTCTTAGCTCGCCCTTTATTTCTGTGAATCTTCTTGTGGAGCAGCCTGCGCAATATGGCGCGTACGGATTTCCTCTTGCAGCAGCGCAACCACTTCTGCTACCGGCTTCATGCCAAGATCGCCTTCTCCACGCTTACGCACGGATACAGCACCATTGTTCTTCTCATTCTCACCGACGACGAGCATGTATGGTGTTTTCTCCAGCTGTGCCTCGCGAATCTTGTAGCCAAGCTTCTCGTTGCGCACATCCGCTTCAGCACGGATACCTGCATCACGCAGAGATTCTGTTACTTCCTTCGCATACTCTTCGTAGTTCGGCGATACTGGAATGACCTTCGCTTGAACTGGAGAGAGCCAGAGCGGAAGCGCCCCTGCGAAGTTCTCCAGCAAGAATGCAGTCAGTCGCGCCATCGTACTGATGATACCACGGTGGATAACGACAGGACGATGCTTCTGTCCGTCATCGCCGACATATTCCAGCTCGAAGCGTTCAGGAAGCAAGAAGTCCAGCTGTGCAGTCGACAGTGTCTCTTCCTTGCCAAGCGCTGTTTTAATTTGCACATCCAGCTTCGGTCCGTAGAATGCAGCTTCACCTTCTGCTTCGTAGAATGGAAGACCCAATTCTTCAACAACCTCACGCAGCATGCGTTGAGACATTTCCCACATATGGTCGTCTGGGAAGTACTTCTCTGTATCCTGCGGATCGCGATAAGACAAGCGGAAGCGATAATCCTTAATTCCGAAATCGTCATATACGCGGCGAATCAAATTAATAACACGCGCGAATTCTTCCTTGATCTGATCCGGACGGCAGAAGATATGCGCATCGTTCAATGTCATAGCACGAACACGGTGCAAGCCCGTGAGCGCTCCGGACATCTCATAGCGGTGCATGGTTCCCAACTCGGCGATACGAATTGGCAATTCACGATAGCTGCGCATGTCAGACTTGTACACCATCATATGGTGCGGGCAGTTCATTGGACGCAGAACAAGCTCTTCGTTATCCATAACCATTGTTGGGAACATATCTTCTTGGTAGTGTTCCCAGTGGCCGGATGTTTTGTACAATTCCACATTCGCAAGTACCGGTGTATACACGTGGCTGTATCCCAAGCGCTCTTCGATATCCACGATGTAGCGCTCCATCGTACGGCGCAATGTCGCACCATTTGGCAGCCAGAGCGGCAAGCCTTGTCCAACTTTTTGGGAGAAGGAGAAGATCTTCAGCTCTTTACCTAATTTACGGTGATCGCGCTTCTTCGCTTCTTCCAAGAAGTGCAAATATTCATCAAGCTGTGCTTTCTTCGAGAATGCTGTTCCATAAATACGCTGCAGCATCTTGTTGTCCGAGTTGCCGCGCCAGTAAGCACCCGCCAAGTTCAAGAGCTTGAATACCTTCAACTTGCCTGTAGATGGGACGTGAGGTCCACGGCACAAGTCGAAGAATTCACCTTGGTCATAGATAGTGATCACAGAATCTTCAGGCAAATCGCGGATAAGCTCCAGCTTCAACTCATCACCGATTTCTGTGAAGATGCGTAGAGCTTCTTCACGAGATACTTCACGGCGTTGAATTGGCAGGTTCTCGTTCACGATACGCTGCATTTCCTTCTCGATCTTCGGCAGATCCTCAGGCGTCAAGGAGATATCCAGGTCAATATCATAGTAGTAGCCATCTTCGATAACGGGACCGATACCAAGTTTCACGTTTGCGTCCTTGTACAAGCGCTTGATTGCTTGCGCTGTCAAGTGGGCTGAACTGTGGCGAAGCACTTCAAGCCCGTCTTCTGAATCTGCAGTTACAATCTCAATCTTCGCATCTTGTTGAATTGGCGTATACAGATCAACAACCTTGCCATCCAGCTTCCCCGCTAGTGCAGCCTTCTTCAATCCACTGCTAATCGAGCCCGCTACATCTTCGATAGTAGTGCCTTGCTCATATTCACGAACAGCACCGTCTGGAAATGTTACTTTTACGTTAGACATTTGCGATTCCTCCCAGTTTATATGGCATCATTCAATCTGCTGTCCATCTTCTTTATGCCGGCTAGGAAACAAACAATTACACGTTCTTCCCATCTTCACCGTACACAACACAGCCTATTGAATTTGTCTGAAAAAATAAAAAACACCCGCCCTGTAAAGGGACGAGTGTTATAGACAATTAGTAACCCGTGGTTCCACCCTCATTCAACTGCTGATGATGCTTACGCGATTACAATTACAGCATCATATGCCGCAATGCTCTGTCGCACGCTTTCCTCAGATCAGTCCTTGAGCATTCGGTAACGGGAATGATTCGTTGGATGATACTGACCGAGTAAGCTCGTTGTTCCCATCCAAAGCTCTAAAGTGGTAAATAAACAGCGTTGCCGAAGGGACTTGCAGCCTCGATCCCTCTCTCTGAACGGTTCCGTCCGTTATTCATGTCTTTGTCATCGCATATCGTATGCTATTGATTACTCAATACCGCATATTATATGCGATCTTCGCAGGGTGGTCAAGCTCCGATTCCCGAATCATGAAATGCTATGGCCGCAGCATTGAACCGTCCTGCACGTTGTTATGTACAAGAGTCTCGTGAGGCCAGCCATCTCCACCAAGCACAGCATGACAAGAACTGCACAATACACATACATGCACCCTCGATTCGAAGATTTGCTGAATCGTCTTAATCACCTGAGATTCTGGCTCGCGCGTGTGAATGATAATATTTTGCGGGGATACGTTGATGAGTGTGCTCACAATCATATCCTCCATCTCCATATCATAATCAATCATCTCCACAACCATGCCATTCATCACATGCTTCGGCTCAAGCGGCTGAAGATCCTCATCCAGGAGCGTAAATTCATGACCGCCCTTGTGCATTAAGTGCGCAAGAGGGATCTTCGTCTCCTGAATGAACACGAAGTATTTCAAAAGACCAATGAACTCCTGATACTGCCGTTCAAGTACATATTCATCAATCGCATAGTCAACCACTTCACGAAGCTCTGTTAAATAGTGCCGCAAACGGAACTGAATGAACCCTTCAACATTAAGGGCAGTATGATCTTCTAAATATCGCCGCAGTGCACGTGTAAGTTTCCCTTTGCGTCTGCGTCTGGACTCACTAGAACCGGTTTCATCTCCACCGTTGAGCAGCTGCTGGCAGTATTCCTCAATTTTACGGCGTTCCTCTTCACTGTATTTCGAATCCTTTGCAATTAAGGAAGCAAGAAGCAGCCTTTCTTTTTGGGACAGAATAAATTCAGCAACTGCCTTGGCCGCTCTATTCCATACATCTTGTCCTTGTGTAGACAGTTGAAAACCTGGCAAGATGCCCCGGCATGTAATCCAAGCCGTCTGCCCTTCAGACCATTGCTGGAATTCCACGCCATTCGGCTGTTTATGTAAATCGCTCAGCTCCTGCTGCAGCAAATCAGTCAGCGTTACTGCGTCATATTCGGATCGCAGCGGCAACGAGATCGTGAACAACTCCATGAGCCCACTCCTTTCTGTTCCTTCTTAAGTATATGGGGTCATGAATGGAGATATACGAAGACGAATCTGGAAAACAGAGGACACTCGCATTCCTTCTGGCATTATCGCCAAAAATAAAAAAACACCTGCTGGCTTTTCCAAACGGAAAGTCCAGCAAGTGTACTGTTTCATTTTCAATTGACGCCTAATTTTGCATAACAAAATCTTTGGCAACCGTTGCATGTTCATCATCAAACACACGCAAAATATTATACTTCGTATCACGCTGCGCAGGAATCTTGCCCGCTTCACGGATAAGCTGCAGCGTGCTTCCGATGTTTACTTTATGTGTAGCGCCAGCAGCCGATACGACATTCTCCTCAATCATCGTACTGCCAAAGTCATTGCAGCCGAAGCTGAGCGTCTTCTTGCCAATTTCCGGCCCCATCGTTACCCATGAAGCTTGGAAGTTCGGAATATTATCCAGGAACAAGCGGCTGATCGCGAGTGTCTTCAAATACTCTTCAGGCGATACGCGCTCTGCCTTCATGTTCGTGTTGTCCGGTTGGAATGTCCATGGAATGAACGCAAGGAAGCCTTTGGAAGGATGGCCGTTCTGCATGCATTCATCTTGTGCTGTACGAATACGCTCCAAGTGCAGTGCGCGCTCTTCCAGCAGCTCGCCGAAGCCGATAACCATCGTGCCCGTTGTATTCATGCCGACCTTATGGGCAGTTTGCATGACGTCCATCCAATCACGCCATGAACCCTTCAAGCGACTGATCTTCCGACGAGTACGGTCGTCCAAAATTTCAGCGCCGCCGCCCGGCAGTGAGTCAAGACCCGCTTCATGAATTTGACGGATTACCTCTTCTAGAGATAATCCATTCGAGACTTCCTTCATCTTCATAATCTCCGCAGGAGAGAAGGAGTGCATTGTAATACTTGGGAACCGTTTCTTAATTTCGCGAAGCAGATTCGTATAATAGCTGAATGGAAGCTCTGGGTTTGTTCCGCCCTGCATCAGAATCTCAGTTCCGTCTACATCGATCGTTTCCTGAATCTTCTGGAAGATGACTTCATCAGGAAGCACGTAACCTTCCTTCGAACCCGGAGCACGGTAGAAGGCACAGAATCTGCAGTACGTATCACAAATATTTGTATAGTTGACATTGCGCCCAATTACAAATGTAGCAATCGGATCTGGATGCCATTTCTTCATAATTTGGTCGGCAGCTGCCCCCATTTTCTCGATCTGATCAGATTCGAACAAGGTCACGCAATCGTCTGTATTCAATCGTTCACCACGAAGCGCTTTGTCCAAAATGCGGTCTATCGGTGACATCGTCACAGTCACTTCCCCTCTCATATGTTGCCTTACACTCTCGTATATAAAGCGAAGTAGACCCCGCTTACGGCGGGGTTAAATTGTACGGATTATTGCACATGCTGCTTCATCATCTAGTTGTGCATTGTATCGCTCAAGAAGCAGCTTCACTAAATAATCGTAACATACATCGCCCATAAAAAACAGCACCCTTCCATGAGAAGGGTGCTGGATAGAATCGGTTATTTGGATAACGCCTGATCCAAATCTGCAATCAAATCCTCGACATGTTCAAGCCCAACAGAGAAGCGGAGCAATCCATCCGTAATTCCACGCTGCAGACGAACTTCATGCGGCATTGCTGCGTGAGACATCATGGCAGGATAAGACAAGATGCTCTCAACAGCGCCAAGGCTGACTGCCACAAGCGGGATTGTCACGTTGTTCAGCACTTGCTTCGCCCGTTCGCCAGAACCCACATCGAATGATACCACTGCTCCGTATCCCAGTGATTGCTTCTCATGCACCTCACGGCCAGGATGATCAGCTAGACCAGGGTAATAGACGTCAGCAATGTCCGACCGTTCACTCAGCCACAGTGCAAGGCGGCGGGCGCTCTGCTCACTCTGATTCATCCGAGCTTCCAATGTTTTCATGCCTCTCATCAGCAGCCAGCTGTCCTGAACCCCAAGCACAGTGCCAAGGCCATTCTGCAATTGCTTCACACGGCGTCCAAGACTCTCGTTGGCTGTTACTGCCAGACCTGCGAGCACATCACTGTGTCCGCCCAAGAACTTGGTTGCACTATGTAAGACTATATCAACACCAAGCTCAATTGGACGTTGATGATAAGGGGTCATGAACGTATTATCCAGCATGGTGAGCAGACCCTTTTCCTTGGCCCATGAGGTCACTTCTGCAATATCCGTAATTTTGAGCGTCGGGTTGGACGGTGTCTCCATATAGACAGCCTTCGTATTTGGACGAAGCGCAGCCTTCACCTGCTCAATGTCGGTCATATCCACTAAGGTGGACTCAATGTTCAACCGGTTTAAAATGGAGGTCAGGAGACGGTACGTTCCACCATACACATCTTCCGTTACGATAACATGATCTCCTGCCGATAACAGCAAGAATGTCGAAGAGATCGCTGCCATCCCTGATGCGAAGGCAAATCCATTCGTTCCGCCCTCGAGCAGTGCAATATATTGCTCCAATGCCTCACGTGTTGGATTGCCAGAGCGAGAGTAATCGTACTGAGGCGGATTGTAAATGTCCTCATGATGGAATGTCGTAGCTTGGTAAATCGGGACACTGGAAGCTCCCGTACCGGCATCGATCTCACCGCCAAAATGGATCAGCTTCGTCGCAAACCGGCGTGATTGCTTGCCTAACTGACCGTCTGATGCTTGATTCGAATTCTGCTCACTCATCTCCGTTATCCCTCCACTTCTACTCTAGCCGCTTCTATCGCTTGCTCCAAATCAGCAATTAAATCATCAACATGTTCAATTCCAACCGAGAATCTGAGCAAGCGATCGTCTACACCAATCTGATCCCGAATCTCCTGCGGAATATCCGTATGGGTCTGAACCGCCGGATAAGTCATCAGCGACTCTACCCCACCCAAGCTCTCCGCGAAGGCGATCAATTTCAAGTGGCGCAGGATCGGCTCTACATAAGCTGCATTCTTCAAGCGGAAGGAAAAGATGCCTGTGTTGCCCGACGATTGGCGCTGTTGAATCTCATATCCCGGATGCTGCTCGAGTGCAGGATAATACACATTGTCGATGGCAGGATGCTCTAACAACCACTCGGCAATACGGGTTGCGTTGGACTGGTGCCGCTCCATACGAAGGGCAAGTGTCTTCATGCCGCGCATCAATTGATAGGAGTCAGTCGGGCTCAGGACAGCCCCGATCGAATTATGCAGGAAGGCGATTTCTTCCGACAACTGCTTCCCTTTCGTTACGATCAGACCAGCAAGCACATCATTATGTCCGCCCAAGTACTTCGTTGCGCTGTGGACTACCATATCTGCCCCAAGTTCAATCGGGCGTTGGAAAAATGGCGTTAGCAGCGTATTATCAACGATAGTGAGAATTCCATGAACCTTCGCCCACGCCGCTACCTTCTCGATATCCGTAATCATCATCAAGGGGTTCGTAGGCGTCTCTATAAAGACAGCCTTCGTCTGCGGTGTTCTTACAGACTCAAGCGCATCAAAATCATTCGTATCTACATAAGAGGCCGTCACGCCGAAACGAGACATAATCCGTTCCAGCAGACGATAAGTACCACCGTACAAATCGAGGGAAACAATCAGATGATCGCCTGAACTGAACATCGCGAACAATGTCTGTAATGCAGCCATCCCAGAACTACAGGCAAATCCGGCATCCCCACATTCCAAAGCAGCCGCCGCTTCCTCTAGAACAGTACGAGTCGGGCTCTTCGTCCGAATATAATCAAACCCCGTGCTCTGTCCAAGCTTCGGATGCCTGAATGCAGTTGCTTGGTAAATCGGATAATTAATAGCTCCCGTTTTTGGTTCATGAACCGATCCAATTTGAGCTAATCGACTTTCGATGCGGTAGTTCTCTTCGTTGCGTTCGATCATAGTTGATGAGCCCCTTCCTTGCGCGGTACGGCTTTGCCCAATTCGTAAGGTGTTTCTTGATATACGTAGTAGTTTAGCCAATTTGAGAAGAGGAGGCTGGCATGCGCACGCCAAGTGGAGTAAGGCTTGCGGGAAGGATCGTTATTCGGGAAATAATTTATCGGAATGTCCATCTCCATCCCCTTTGCAATATCGCGGTCATACTCCCACTTCAGTGTACAGGGATCGTATTCCGAATGACCGGTCACGAAAATTTGCTTCCCATCATGTGTCGCTACCAAATACACTCCTGCTTCTTCCGACTCCGCTAATATTTCTAACTCGGCAATCTTCGCGACATCCTCTCTCCGAAATTCCGTATGACGGGATTGCGGTACAAGAAACATCTCGTCGAAGCCGCGTGTCAGATTCACATTTTCCTTAGTTAGTACATGCTCGTATACACCGAAAATTTTCTGATCCAGTGCATATTTCGCAATTCCATAGTGATGATAGAGGCCCGCTTGTGATGCCCAGCAAATATGGAACGTGGAAGTTACATTCTCCTTAGACCATTCCATAATGCGGCACAACTCATCCCAATAGTCTACATCTTCAAACTTCATCTGTTCGACAGGAGCACCCGTAATGATCATACCATCAAACTGCTCTCCTTCAATATCTTCAAATGTTTTGTAGAACGAAGATAAGTGCTGTGCGGACGTATTTTTGGATGTATGGCTTGCTGGATGAAGGAGCGTCACCTCAACTTGCAGCGGCGTGTTGCCCACTAAACGCAGGAGTTGGGTTTCCGTAGTCTCTTTCGTCGGCATCAAGTTGAGAATGATGATTCGCAGCGGACGAATATCTTGATGATAGGCTCTCGTTTCGTCCATGACGAAGATATTCTCCTGGGTCAAAATTTCTTTGGCCGGCAAATGATCCGGAATTTTAATCGGCATTGACGCTCTCCCCCTCGAAAATGGTAATTGGATGGTGTCGGCACATGAAATCACATTGGCCACAACCGCTCACAGGCCTGACTTGAAACGGCACAAATGGCTAGAGACATACAAAAAAGACCTTCCTCGACTACGAGAAAGGTCATGTTATACATGCTCATGAGCCTCTCTCATCTGTCAGTAACGACTTCCATCGTCCCTGCAAGAATTAGCACCGTGCGTCGCGCTTCATACTGCGCATCGCCGGTTGCCGGGCTTCATCGGGCTTGTCCCTCCACCTACTCTTGATAAGATTGCTTATATGAATATTCATTTGATTTGGCCTTGGTAATAATGTACGGCAAAGAGAAGCTGTTCGTCAAGAGGGGAACACAACAAAAAATCACGATTCCACCCCCTTCGCATACGATACATTATTGACGAATTCCGCCAATGGATTTTGTCTTGAAAGGTTGAAGTACGAGCGTTATACTTAACAAGGTGCGTCGAGGCCTTAACTTTTCAATGAAGGCAATAATCATTCCTTCACTGGGCGCATGATATATAAAGTCACGTACAATTATTCAAGCTGAGGTGAGTTCGGATGGATGGCGACCCGAGGTCGTTCCGTAGTACGTACGTACAACCGAATAATACGATTCGACAGGCAGCGGCAAGTTCGCAGTCCAATGTCGGGATTCGTGCCTCTGCAGAGAACCTAGTTCACTAATTGTGCCTAGGCTTATATCACGTGCGCGAACGACGGACTGCGCATGCCCAGCCTTGTTTCGAGTCGTCTGGTAACATTTAGACGATGCGCATGTCGCAATGGCGACAGCGTCAAGGAGTGAGTGCAATGAAAATCCGTCTGGTCAACGAGGGCGTCTTCACGACTGAGGAAGATATCAATGTCACATTAACACCGCCAGAGAATGGCTTCTACTGGATCGATGCTGACATTGAGGATTTGGTCGTTCTGCAGCCATTATTCAGCATGCATGATTTGGCAGTTGAGGACTGTATGAGTGAAGAAGAGCAGCGTCCCAAAATCGAAATTTATGAAGGTCATTATTTTATCGTGTTCAACAGCATTCGCTTTGACGATGAAGAGATCTTTTTACGCTCATTGAACATTTTCCTCGGCAAACATTTCATTATTACCGTAACAAAGCAGAAGATTAACGAGCTGCGTATGGTGAAGCCTGTATTGTGGGAGCAGCAAGCTAGCACGCCTGACCTTATGCTCTACCTGCTTATTGACTTGGTTGTCGACAACTACTTCACAGTAGGAGATCGAATTGAAGCGAAAATCGACAAGCTTGAGAAAGAGCTCATTATGAGCACAAAGAAAGAACATCTCAATGAAATCATCAGCTTGCGAAGTGAGATTCTGTGGCTCAAGAAGGGTCTTGGCCCTCAAAAAGAGGTACTGCTTGTCCTCTATCGTAAGGAATTGCGGCTGATCGGCGATGACCTGCAGAAGTACTTCCAGGATATTTACGAGAATGCCGTCAAAGTATCGGAGACATTCGAAACGTTCCGCGACCTTATGGGCAACTTACGTGAATCTTATCAGCTTAGCATCGCGAATCGCGCAAACGATATTATGAGAGTGTTCACAGCCATTACAACTATATTCATGCCGCTAACCTTAATAACAGGGATCTACGGCATGAACTTCGGATATATTCCAATTATGGACTGGGAGTACGGCTCCTTGTATATGATCGGATTCATGCTTGCGCTTGGTATCTTTATGTTCTACTTATTCCGCAAGAAAGACTGGATTTAATAATCAGCGGGGGGTGTTCAAAGTCATTTGATAATGACCTTGGACACCCCCGCTTTGTTTTCTTTGCATTACCGTATTCCCGATTATCCCCATTTGCTCACCTTGTTCGCCGATGACGAAAAACGAAGCCAACCACTGCGAATTGTTTTTCGCTGCTTTCCAAACAAAATAGCACGACGCCCCTAAACTAGCCTAAACAGCAGAATAAATTCATTAACGAGCTCGGGCATACGTCCTTCGAATATGTGGCATTCGTCAGCTTGCTGCTTGTGCAACGCTGCTGCTTCTCGCTCTGCTTCGATGCAGAAGCCGCAGCAATCGAATCCGCTCATAGTTCGCTTGTACCTCGGCATAGGATTCGTCCAATGCCGATTCTCCAAATGCCTTCACATAGATTGGCTTCAAGTATTCATCGCCCAGTTCATCGAACGCCAGCTCTATCGTTGCCCGCTGCTCTTCCGGCATAGATTGAAGCTCCGATTCAACCAGCATGCACACATTATAGCCTTCACGTTCCACCGTCTCAATGCGCATAATGAGTTCACGCCGATCTACCTGAAGAAGCTCTATCAATTGCGCAATCGATAACTGCTGCTGCAAGCCTTCTAGCAATACACGGCGGTCTGTCAGCTTGGAGAGCTCTTGATTCTGCTTCGATTCCCATTCGGAATAGACCCACTTCGCGAACTCCTCTTCGGATACAACGGAGGATATCCAATCCAGCGGGAAAGTCGATGTCCTCTCAAACCCCTTCGCAATTGAAATGATGTCTGCTCCATAGGATGCCAGCTTCGCTTCCCCGAATCCAGGAAGCTGCTTCAGTTCTTCCAAGGTGTGCGGAAGCAAGGCACTGACCATACGAAGCATACGATTCGTTGCTATCCAATAAGGGGCCCGGCGCAGCTTGCTCGCCGTCTCCCTACGCCACTTCGCAAGCTGTTCATATACCTCGGATCGGGCATATAAATCCGCATAGCAGGCAACCCATTCATTGCGTTCCTTCATTCTGCGCTCGTGTATATCGGCCTCCGGCACAAACCCAATAGTCAGACGGTACCCAGCGTGCAGCAAACGCGCCATGCCACGCCGCATAGCCGCCCGCATCTCGGCCCATACCGTCCCCTCGAACCATACTTCGGCAGGCTGTCCATCTGGTTCCCAGAGTAGGATCCACTTTCCCTCATCTAGTCCAGCCGTAACTAATCCATATGCGGTATCACGAGAAGAATCTACTCCCCTCTTCCGCTTACGAGAAGATACCATCTCCCCATCGTCCAGCACCATTCGCTCTAATCTGGCCATCCATACAATTTGCATCAACTATGCCCTCCCTATTCGATAGACTTGATAATGATACAACCTCTCCGATTGCTGCGACCTTCTATTCACTTCTATCGGACAAAAAAAGAAAGCACCTCATCACGGTACGTATATACGCATCGCAATGAGGTGCTTCCTCGTCCTAGTTATGAATTTATTACCATTATAACATGCTCTTCTCCAGTGTCAATTCCTGTATTTCTATTTCTAAATGTTGGACGCTACTATATAATAATATCATCTTATTGGAGCAGCAGATAAGGGAGGCTAACAATGAGCAATCATGATCTTGATTTTCTATCGGACAGCACAGAGACAACAACAACACGCTTCGTCACCTTTGTAGGGCACAGCTATCGGCGCTTTGATTTGGCGATTACATCTACAGGCCGTTTTTACGGCAAGAAGCTCGTTACCGACTTGCAGAGCGGGCTGACCGCCATTCTCGGGCAGGACGATCTCAAGGAAGAAGGCTATTTAGAATCCTTTTATCGCTTGTCGGAGGAAGAGGGAGATGAGCTTCGCGGCTTCCTGTACATGGTCATAGGCGAGGCGCATTTCACCGATTAAGCTGATGACTTGGATTCACGAACCCAACCTTCATACAGCACTTATGATCAAAAAAGGGAGGAGCTTCTGCTCCTCCCCTTCATTCTACCGCCCATGTTCGTTACATTCCGACGTACGATATCATACTTTTCATTTCCAGACGCTCAAAAATTGCACTGACGGACTCGCGCTCTGGCGCAAATACACAGACATCCATCTGGCATTCTACCGGCACATCGCAGTTGATGCGCGCAAGCTGTCGTGACAAATGAAGCATCTCAAGGTCGGACTCAATCTTCGTCCGTACACCCTTCGCAAGCTCCGGCAAATTCTCCAATATTCCCTCAATGCTCTGATATTGCTGGATCAGCTTATGTGCTGTTTTCTCACCTATCCCTTTCACGCCTGGATAGTTGTCCGCAGTATCTCCCATAAGCCCCTTCACATCAACCACCTGCTCTGGAGTCAGCTGACGCTCCTCCATGAGTGACAATGGCGAATAGACTGCATAATTGCCATGCCCCTTCTTCATAATGATCACAGTCGTCCGTTCATGAACAAGCTGCAGCATATCGTGGTCGCCTGTCAGGACATAGACATGCATATCATCACGGAATAAGCGCGACAAGGTTCCGATACAGTCATCTGCCTCGAATCCTTCAGCCGATATATTAGGGATGCCGAATCCATCCATTACATCCCGAATGAGTTGAAATTGTGGTACCAGATCCTCTGGGCAATCGGGACGATTTGCTTTGTACGCTGTGAACTGTTCTGAGCGAAATGTCTTGCTCCCGAGATCCCAGCAGCATGCAATATGCGTCGGCTCGAACCGTTCTACCGCATCCCAGAAATATCTCATAAAGCCATACACCGCATTCGTTGGTGTTCCATCCTTCATTCGACGAATAGAACCGCCGTACGCAGTAGCGAAATAGGCGCGAAATAAGAGCGCCATTCCATCAACGAGCAGTAAGCGCTGCTCCTTATTATCATTCATTTGTACTTCCATCGGTATGGATTACCCCTTTCGCTTCAATGCCTATCGTCAAGTATATCATAATTCCTACAATCACTAGATAACGGATTCTGCCAAGCAAGGAACCCATACTCATTCTTTCTATTTATGCTACAAATGAGACATTACATCATCAAAGGTCACGATCCCGACTAACCGACTGTCCTTCGTTACTACCGGAACAGCCAGAAGGCCATACTTCTTAATAATGTACAAGACATCCGCTTGCGGTGCATCTGGTTCGATCGTAACGAGATACGGATTCATTATCTCATTCACCGACCGTTCGGGCGAAGAGATAAGGAAATCACGTAGCGACACAACGCCGAGCAGCGTATCCTACTCATCGGTCACATACAAATAATAAATAGTCTCCACATTCGTCAAGCAACGGCGCATCCAATCAAGAATCTCAGCAATTGTATCTGTCGTACGGATTCGGATGACCTCCGTTGTCATAAGTGATCCTGCTGTACCTTCTGGGTAAGCGAGCAATTGCTTAATGTCCTCCGCCTCTTCCTTCTCCATATGATCAAGATAGAAATCCGCTTCTTGATAAGACAGCAATCCATCTTCTTGAGCTCTACTTACAATTGCTCAATCTCTACGCTCACAACATGCTCAATCTTCTTGATGTAATAATAGATTTCCGTCAAGTATTGATTACTTGGCACAGATAGTACTAGGTCAATTCGCTGGCGATCCTTATCCAGATCCTTGAGTTTAAAGTGGCGGATATGGAACTCATCTGCATCCGTTCGATCCTTGCGCTGAATCTTCTTAATAAGATCCGTCATTCGGTGGTTCGATTCTACGACGATCTTCAACGCCACATCATGCCGGTTCAACTTTGCAGGGGCAATCATCTTAATTAAACCCGGAATGAGGTTGACAGCCGTAATCAGCAGCGCCGCACCGCAAGTTGCTTCCAAATAGAATCCAGCCCCAATCGCTACACCGAGAGCAGACGCCGACCAGATTAATGCTGCAGAAGTGAGACCGGAAATAACCTCATTGCTTCTTCGCAAGATAACACCCGCTCCAATAAAACCGACCCCGCTTATGATCTGAGCTGCCAAGCGCATTGGATCCATATTCGGATGGTTAGTGCCGCCGAACTTCCCGAATGCCTCAATTGACACAATCGTAACCAGGCAGCTGGCAATACATATGACCATACTCGGTCTCAAACCAAGCTGTTTTTGCTTAATTTGTCTGTCAAGCCCAATCAGCAAACCGAATAATAGCGCCAAACCGAGCTTCATCATCATTTCCAATGTCAAAAATATCATGTCGATCACCTTCTTACTCAAATTCAACTTACTCAAATTCAACATCTACTACAAAAACATCTACACGCAAAAAAAGCCCCCTCGCAAAGAGAGAGCCTGATTACATCCAGCAAGTCGATTCCTCACACGTCAAATAAGCCTACTGATCCTTCTCGTGCATACAGGGCGCAAGACGATTCAGGGCACAACAAGACATGGGAGGGCCGCTTGTATAGGACACATCCTCTCTACGATTGTACATCAGTTGTCGCAAATAACTCGGACTGCCTTCCACCATTACCCTCCCCTTTCATCGCAAGTTAAATACTTCCATGAGGAATCTTACTTGTTCGTTCACGTGATGTCAACCATCATCTTCCTTGTCTTGCATACATCTATTAACGCTGTTCCTGTTAACCTGTCGACCTGAACAGCATCGTACCTGTGTGCTGCTTATCAGGATCAACAGTTGCAAATCCTTCTTAATGCTTGGAGGCCGTGCCCCACGCTTCTGCAAACATCTCTTCCTTGAAGCCGACAGTTGCTCGATATCCATCTGTAACAATAGGACGCTTGATCAGCTTGCCATTCGATGCCAACAGATTCAACTGTTCCTGCTCGCTCATCGTTGGCAGCTTGTCCTTAAGCTGCATCGCCTTGTATACTTCGCCAGACGTATTGAAGAATTTCTTCAACTCCAATCCGCTTTGGGCAACTAGTGCACGCAATTCCTCGCTGCTTGGCGGCTCCTCTACGATCGGGATTAGTGCAACATCATAGCCTTGTCCCTTGAGCCACTGCACTGCTTTACGGCAAGTGCCGCATTTGGCATATTGATATACAGTAACGTTCATATGTCATGTAACTCCTCTCATAACATCATTTCATTATTACTCGCTCCAGCCAACAAGCCGGTCACGCAGTTCTACTAGTTCCTGAGGAAGCTCGGCCTTAAAGTGAAGCTTAACCCCACTCATCGGGTGTGTAAATCGCAGCTCAGAGGCATGAAGTGCATGCCGCGTTAATGGCTCCACTGCAGCCTGAAGCAGCGGAGTATTCACCAGTTCAGGATCAGCATAGAACTTATCGCCCAGCAGCGGACTTCCGATATGCTTCATATGCACCCGGATTTGATGAGTACGTCCCGTCTCCAGTCGACAGCTTACTCTTGCAGCTTGTCCATGGTAGGACTCCAGCACACGATAATGCGTGATGGAATCGTATCCATCCGGTGTCATGACACGAAGATGAGGCTGCTCCTTGTCTCTATCGATCGGAGCATGTACCGTCCCTTCCTGCTCACGAGGAATTCCAAATACAAATGCCTCATACTGCTTCCACACCTCATTCTTCTGCATCTGATCCGATAATTGATGATGAGCGTGGCCGTGCTTCGCAACAATAAGCAGCCCAGAGGTCTCTTGGTCGAGTCGATTCGCTGGTCGAAATCGGGTTCGCTCGCCACGCATCCGCCAATGATGGACAACTCCATTTGCCAGTGTCCCATTCGGGTATCCCTTGGTAGGATGGACCACTATGCCTGCCTGCTTATTGAGCACGAGAATATCCTCATCCTCGTACACAATCTGAATTGGGATTGGCTCTGGTTCGATTGTATCCACATGATCCTCAGCAATCTCCACCCGGATCAGATCACCCGCACGAAGCTTGTCGCGCACCGTTAGAATTCTGCCATTGTATTCTGTACCGCCATTCACCGTTATCGCTTGTTCCAATGTCTTCAGCCGCTTCAATAAACGCCTCGACAAATTCAATCTGGAACGGAGAACGGTTCGGAGCTGAATCCCTTCTTCACTCTCAGGCACTACATAGGATAGCTCAGCCGCAATCTCCCCAGACAAGCCGTCCGCTTCTTGCTTCTCTTCTTCTTCAATCATGCTGCTCCTTCTTCCTGAACACGTCAGCACTTCTCACATATTCCTGATCCTGAACGCCAACAAGACCATTTGCTCGGCGTGCCACTGCAAAGAAATAGTCTGACAATCGATTCACATATTTCATTACTTCGACATGTACGGTCTCCTGATGCGAGAGCGTAACGAGCTGACGCTCCGCTCTTCGACACACAGTTCGACATATATGCAAGGCTGCTGCTGCCTCGGATCCTCCAGGCAAAATGAACTTTGTGATCGGTTCATTCGCAGCCTCATGCTCGTCCATCCATTTCTCGAGCTGTTCCACCTGTTCTGGACGAATTTTATAAATGAATTTCCCCTGCTTCTGCTCCGCATAAGCGGTATCAGCTCCGCAATCGAACAGTTCATGCTGGATCACGGATAACTGCTCCCGAAGTGCTTTCATTTCATCTCCATGGCAGCAAGTAATCGCCCAGCCGACGAATGAATTCAGCTCATCAAGCTCCCCATAAGCTGCTACCCGCAAATGATCCTTCGGTACCCGGCCACCTATCAACGATGTCGTTCCTTCATCACCCGTACGCGTATATAACTTCATTTGCTATGCCCCCTCATTACCGTTCTATCCTGGGCTTAATGTCCTCTCCACGTGCACATTACTAGTTTACTTTCGTTTCCGCTTCGCGCTAATGTCCTCTGGAATTCCTGAAGTCATCCGGAACCATTGTGTACTCCGCTTTACAAGCTCGCGATTCAGAGCGGCGTGCTGCACAATATACTCAACTTCAAGCGGATTCGTGAACGGCGTGTAGCCTGGCGGCTCGTTCGTAATAATGAACAGCTTCCCCTGAAAGATGAACAGCGCCTCTTGCAGTTCCATCCGCGCAGCTGTCAATCGCGCAGCGTATTCAGCAAGATCCTGCTTATTGTCCATTTCCTCCATAATTCGTTCGTGTGCGCCATGCAAATACGAGGTAACGCTATCAATGACAAGTACACGCCGGTCGGCCCGGTACATATTGGATTGCTCATTGATTCGATGCAGAACTTCTGGCAATGCACATTCCGTATCAATCGTCTGCCATGTGAAATGGGGTGGCGCAGGCAATTCATCCGGAAGCGGCGTAAGACGGGTCGTCATGTAGAACCCTTCACGCCCGAACGTTGCAGCATAATGCATTGCAAATGATGTTTTCCCGCTCCCGGTGCTTCCTGTTACACCAATGATCACGAGCGCTCCCCCTTTCACTTATGATGTCTTACCGTGATGTCCAATGATTGCTTATCTATCTATACGGTCTGTCTGAATCAAGCCACATTACTTCTCTTCAGCAAGAGCCTTGAGTATCTCAACTGATCTGGCTTCATCAGGTGTGCGCGAAGGAATCGTAACAGACAGCCCCTTTTCCTGAACGCCATGTTTCTTCAAGACAGGCAGCTTCTCTGCAGACAACGAGAATAAGAAAGTTCCTTTATGCTCTTCCTTGCCTTCATATACAGCACCGTCATACACGCCTTCGTTGTATTTTTTGGCATCAAAATACTTATCGAGAGCTACGTGTCCACCCTGAGGAGCCATTCTCTTCGCGTCCTCCTCTGGAATGACCATTACACTATTCTCTCCAGCCGCATATTCCACAAACAACTTCTCGATGCTGTACAACGGTGAAGCGACGACTTGAACTGTGAATTTATTCTCAAAAGTCTTATTCAGATCATCCTGCAGTGCACTTGTCATTTCGGGAGGTAATGACGATGATGTCATGATGAATACCGTAGCATCGGCTTTAGGCCCTCCACAACCACTTATAAGCACAAGCAATACCGCTAGAACACCGATCCATCTCCAATTGCGCATGATAGCCTGTCCCCTCTCCACGTTGCCCCATATAAATGTATTATCCGTTTAATAAATCCCAACCTTCACTATATCATAAACAACATAGGCAAAAAAAGAAGACTCCTCATAGGAGTCTTCCTCACGCACCATCTATTTCATCGATTGTGACTTCATATATTCATTAATCTTCAAGTCCAACATGCTGCTAATCTCGATTACTGTCTCTGCAGTAAAGGACTGCTCCTCTTGGAACATCTGCTCCATTTGCTTGCGAAGGACAAGGATTTCATACTCAAGCGCCAATAGCTTGGACGAAATGTTTCTTGTTCTGCCCGACCATCTTACATGAGATCTATCTTCTCTCACTGAACTATGCGGATACGACGTCAAGGTATAGTTCGAACAAAACAATCGACCTTTCCTCCCTTCATGGCGATTCTAGAATATCCTAGAGTTCTCCAGTTGTTCCATAACATGGGACAGTTCTGCGAGACATGTTATATTATACCAGAGGGGGAGAAAGAAAACTAGTTCATTTTCGTTGATTATGAATAATTATCACATTTCTTGCTTCATCTTGTCGAGGAATCGACCCATTCGATCAAGAGCTTCATTCAATTGCGCAACGGATGTCGCATAAGAGCAGCGAATATGACCTTCTCCTCCTAGGCCGAACACATCACCCGGAACAGCCGCAACCTTCGCTTCGAACAACAACCGATGGGCAAATTGCTCTGAAGTAAGCCCAGTTGACTTAATGGATGGGAATGCATAAAAAGCCCCTTGCGGCTCATGGCATTCCAGTCCAATTTCGCGGAATCCGTTCACAACAAGTCGTCTGCGCTGATTGTACGACTCCATCATATGATCCTTCTCGCTCATCCCATTGCGCAATGCTTCAAGGGCGGCAATCTGTCCCATTATCGGTGCACACATGACCGTATATTGATGAATCTTCATCATCGCAGCAATGATCTCTGGATGACCGCATGCATACCCCATCCGCCAGCCAGTCATGGCAAATGCCTTGGAGAATCCGCTGACAAGCACCGTTCTGTCCTTCATGCCTGGAATGGATGCGAAGCTGACATGCTTCTGATCATATGTCAATTCAGCATAAATCTCGTCTGAAATGACGATTAAATCGTGTTCTTCAACAATCTTCGCGATCGGGAGCCAATCCTCATAGGTCATAATACCGCCAGTTGGATTACTCGGATAGCATAAAATCAGTACCTTGGATTTCGGTGTAAGCTTAGCCTTCAATGCCTCCGCAGTCAGCTTGAACTGATTAGCAGCATCCGTCTCAATTCCTACCGCTACCCCACCACCAATCGACACGATCGGCGAATATGAGATATAACACGGTTCCGGGATAAGGATTTCATCGCCTGGGGCAACCAGCGTCCGCAGAGCCAGATCAATGGCTTCCGATCCGCCAACGGTAACAAGCACCTCATCTGACGGTTCATATTTTACTTGGAATGAATTGTTCAAATATTCTGCAATCGATTCACGCAGCTCCAGCATCCCTGCATTGGAAGTGTACTTCGTACGACCACGCTCTAACGAATATACACAAGCTTCACGTACATGCCAAGGCGTGCAGAAATCCGGTTCCCCGACACCGAGTGTGATGATGTCCTTGCTGGCGTTAGCCAAGTCGAAGAACTTACGAATACCGGATGGCGCAATGTCACGTACCAATGGGTTAATATAGTCGCTCATGGAGCGTACGCCAGCTTGCTTCTCTTCTTCCTTAATCATAGCACTTCACCTTTCACGGGGTAATTACGAGACGATGATCATCCTCGCGCTCTTCATAAATAATGCCGTCCTGCTTATACTTCTTCAGGATGAAGTGTGTCTTCGTCGACAATACCGATTCAATCGGAGACAGCTTGTCGGATACGAAGGAAGCGACTTCACGCAAGTTCTTTCCTTCTACCTCAACTAGCAAATCATAGGCGCCAGACATCAAGTATACGGACTTCACCTGTGGGAATAAGTATATTCGCTCTGCAATACCTTCAAAGCCACGACCACGCTCTGGAGTTATTTGCACTTCAATAAGGGCGGTTACAGTCTCATCATCAACCTTGCTCCAATTCACTACCGTTGCATATTTAACAATGACGTGCTCTTCTTCCATCTCGGCAATCGCGGTGCGAACTTTCTCTTCGTCAACACCAAGCATCGTGGCGATGAGCGCCGGGGAACGACGCGCGTCCTCTTTTAACAATTTAAGTATGCTAATATTAAAATCGCTCAAATCCTTCATATTCGATCCTCCCTCGACCTGCAGTGGCAAGCCGACTTAGTGTAAATATGCTACATATGATACACCTTTTCATATGTGCACGCCAATATCAACAGGCTTTACTGCGCATTTCATGATTTCCTAGTGCATTTCCTACTGCTATGATACCTGTTGCCGTAATGGAATTGAAGGTCCACGACCATGCGAAATTGCAGCTTTGCTGGTTGGTAGGTCATCTCCGTACTACAGCCGCAAGTAAAAAGGCCGCTGAAGTACTCAGCAGCCTTTCCCTGTATTACATGTACTGATTGTAGTTGCCTTGATGATGCTCTTGTTGTTGATGCGCATGCTGCTGATAGTGACCATATCCCGTTTGGCCCAGCTTCTGCTGCACGAACTGGTTGGATTTCATTTGAAGCTGTTGATTGTCCTTCAGTTGCTTGTCCAACTCTTGGCGCAATGCTGGTGATGCGACGGAATACATATTGTTCTTCTCCATGAGCGTGAACAGCTGTCCTTGCATCGTTAACGTACTGTGGGTCAAGTCCGTGAACATCTGCCGAACTACCGGACAAGCCGCTTCTGTTACACCTGTTGTATACTCGCGAGAAGTTCGCTTCAAATCAGCCAAGATCGTGTACAACAAGTCTTCCTCTTGCATGAATTGATTTTGTTGTGAACCATTCATGTTGTCGTTCCTCCTTCATTACCTCGATTATTGAGATTGTTGCGGACTAGTTGGCGCCATATGTGTGTGCTGCTGCAGAGTATGTAGCAATACATTCATGTGCTGCTGATGAACACCGATCATGTGCGTCAGCGCTTGCTGAACGCCTGGAGTTGTCGCCATTGCTGCGGTTGCTGCACACTGCTTAATAAGCAAATCCTCATTGGAGATCGAATCCACGATGTACTCCAATTCCTTCGCCGATAACGGCTTCATATTGCCTTGATGTGACTGTTGGTTATGCTGAGCATATTGCATCTGAGCATACTCCTTTCATCCTGTCTGGAAGTTGTCGTTCTCTATGTATTATGAACCCAACATTAGGGAAATATGTAACCGGAAATCTGGATAAAAGGAGATGTCGCGTGGATCTACAATTTGGGTCGCTTCCATGGAAGAGTACGCTGCCATCAAGGCATGTGCATCCCCCATTATCTGAATCCATTTGCTGCGACGTGCTAGTAGTCGGATCAGGCATTAGTGGTGCACTTTGCGTCTATGAGCTGTGCAAGCGCGGGTTCGATGTCGTTGTGCTGGAGAAGAGGCAGGTAGGGGGCGGCAGTACGAGCTCCAATACAGGATTGCTTCAATACATGAATGATCGTTCGCTGACCTCATGCATCGGTTTATTTGGTAAGCGAAAGGGACTTCGTTTCTATACACTGTGCAAGCAGGCAGCAGAACGTCTGCTTACGATCGCTTCCGAGCTCGATGAGGATTCTGAGATGTTCCCTCGCAGCAGCCTCTATTATGCCAGTAGCGAAGAAGACGTAAGAAGTCTGCGAGTCGAATACGATACCTTACATCGCTATGGCTTCCATACAGAATGGTGGAACAGTCAACAAATTCGTCATCGATTTGGATTCGATAAGCCGGCCGCGATTGTCACTCATGGTGATGCTGATGTGAATCCTTACCGTTTCACACATGCTCTATTACATACTGCGAAAAACAAATATAAGCTGCGAGTATATGAGGAGACCAAGGTCACCCAAGTAAGGCACGAGGGTGGTCTCGTTCAGTTGCATACGAATAGCGGATATGTTGCCACAGCCAAGCATGCCGTATTCGCACTCGGGTATGAAACGAATGAAATGAAGCCGAATCCAAACACAAGAATTACTAGCTCCTTCGCGATAAAAACGCAAACTATCCCTAATCTGCTAGATGTATGGCATGAACGCTTCCTCATTTGGGAGACAAGGCGTCCTTATTTATATTTGCGTACCTCGGCAGATAATCGAATTTTGGCGGGCGGATTAGATGAAGGAGATATAAGTACTGAAGAGCGGAATAAGCTGCTCCCAAGCAAAACCTCACAGCTTATCAAGGAAGTGGAGGCCCTATTCCCACAGTTGGCTCCGCTCATAGCTGAAAATGCTTGGGCGGGCGCATTCGGTGTCACGCAGGATGGATATCCTTATTTTGGCGAGGCTCCTCACCGTCCAGGATGCTTCTTCATTGAGGCCTTTGGGGGAAATGGCACTGTATACAGCACCATTGCGTCTCAAATTGTTGGAGATTTGATTGAATTCAGCTTCCATCCGGATGCTGAACTGTTCAGCTACACGAGGAGATAACGGTGAACCCGGACGTTTTAGTTGAACCTATACGCTCTATTCGTGAAAAAGACAGGAATATAAAAGGCCCTGATGACTCATGCGAGCAGCAGGGCCTTTCTTATTTTCCTATTCGCTGATTCGATACTAATGTCCGTATGCTTACTGCACTGATAATAGGAAGAGCCCCCAAAACAGCCAAGAAAGCAACGACAACCGGCTCTGTCGTTCTCCATTGCACAACTAGCAAATACGCTGCAACCCCTGCCATTCGCCCGAACAACAAACCAAATTCGCGCAGAACCGTCAGCTCAACGCGTTGGGCTGCTGAACGCTCATCTACCCCCATAATGTCGAAAGTAGCGGTTGTCATCGGGATCACAAACAGTGGCGAGAATAGAGAGGTGATAATCCCGAATAGGAGCAGGCTTCCATAGGCAACACCGAAAAACAGAGGAATGACTGCAAGGGCCATTGCAATCGTCCCAATGAACAAGCCCGGTACCCGGAAGGAAGGACGCATAATTCTGCCTATCACATAGAAGCTGCCTAATGCTACAGCAGATGTGATCAGGGTGTAATTGCCCAGCTTCATCTCATTGGTCGTTGCAATGTAGACCACAAGTCCGATCAGGAAGGTAAAGACCCCATCCTTGGCGCCTTGTGCAGCAAGCGCTGGCAAGGCATGCCGCCAAGGACTGCCAACCTTCTTCCATGCGGTAAATGGCAATGTCCAATTATAGTGACCCTCAGGGGGACGCTTGCGCAGCCAAAAGCTGAATACGATTGCCCCAATAAACACAGCAAACGAAAGGGTAAAAATGATGCGGTAGCCCGTACCATCGCCGAGCTTAGAGATCAAATATCCGGATGCCCACGGCGCGGCCATCCCACAGCATGAGCCTATAAGCCCAACCCAGCCATTAAATAAATCCCGGTTGTCCGGATCCGTCACTTCAAAGTACACCACATTGAAGGCCAGCCAAAAGGCACCGAATGCCGCACCTAGCACAAAACCAAGCAGCCATATGTAATCAACCGCACCTTTGCCAAGCCAGAGCACAGCTGCATAAAATGCCCCAGCCAATCCAATGCCAAGCCGCAAGCAATTCATCTTGTTGCCTTCCTTCACCCACTTGCCTGCACAGTAGAAGGTCAACCCGCTGGATATTTGCTGACTGAAGGCAAACCAGCCAATCAAGCTGTAATCTGATGCAGCCTTCCATAGAAAAACATTGACGAATGCTCCCGAAAGAGCATTCGCCAACGAAAAGAGACCAAAAACGATCAACAGCAATAGCGATTGAGCGTCAAGACGCGCTGTCACGAAGGGAACCCCTCCCTGCTTAATCGGGCATATAGCCCTCTTCGTTACAGCTTATAAGTTGCCCTAAAGCAGCCGTCTTATGATAATTTATTCAGACTGCGCACGGCGGACGACTTCCATAAGCGGCTCGCGGTGCGGCTCAGCCAATACTTTGGATACTTGGAAGCAAGAAGTGCACACATATACATCCAAGCGGAATGGCGCTGTTACAACCGGCGCCTTCAAGGCTTCCGATACATGTGGCTCGAAGTGATTGGAACCAATCGTCTCTGTGCCAGCTAGTAACATATATTCTCTGCACTGAGGACATTCCGGCACTTCAGATTGCCCATGAAGCACCTTATCCACGCCTTCTTGGTACTGCAATGAACTCTCATCGCCGAACAAGGCAGCATCTTCTGTCCAGCCGAAGTTGGACCAGCCCTTCTCCTTGGATTCTTCCTCATGATCATGATCGTCATAATCTCCATGCTGCTTATCAGGATCGTGCTCAATATCCACATTCAATGTCCGATAAGCATTCAGCTCATTGTGGCAATGCGGACACTCTTCTTCTGGACCTAGCACCTCATCCCACACAATTTCCGTATCACACCAAGGACAAATCTGACTCATGTCCGTTCAACCTGCCTTTCTTATCAGAAGGCTCTGCAAGTCGATTACAGAGCACATTCTCCCCTATCTAGATGTCAATTCATAATGATCTGCACTTGTTCGTGCTGGTATCTCTATTATAGAGCATCCATTACAGATTCGCCCAATACACGATTCCAATAATAATAAATATCGCTGCCAATGCAAACAGTGTTCCCCATAAATACTTCATGCAAGACCTCCGCTGCCATAGTAACGAACCTGCTGTTCCTACGTAAAACTACTTAATGCTAGCTCCGATAATGTAGGACATGGATACGGAGATAACCATAGACAGCAAACCAACTGCACGGTTATCCTTCTGAATTTCATCGTCCAATTTGAAATACGGCATCAGAAATCCAAACAAAAAATATGCCATTAATAGCAGTACATATCCGAGTGCTGCCCATGTCAATGACGCATACAACGTATCCCGTGCTTCGATCCCAAAGCGGAATATGTTGCAAATTCCGAAGATTTTGCCAGAGGTAGCCATCGCGACACTAATATTGCCTTTGCGGATCTCCTCCCAGCATCTGTATCTTGTCACTAATTCAAAGATGGACAAGAACACGACAAGCGCCAGTACGGTTACAGAAAAGTAAGCACACATGGATACGTATGGGTTACTAAGCCATTGCTCAATAAATCGTTCCACATTCATCCTCCCCGGTTCGTTCGCTGTTACGAAAGTTCAGCAACCGTAATCCCTGTACCGCCTTCACCGTAGTTGCCGAGACGGAACGTCTTCACATGTCTGTGTCTTCGCAAGAACTCCTGAATTCCCGTTCTCAGAATCCCAGTCCCTTTGCCGTGAATGATATATACTTGACCCAAGTTCGCGAGCAGAGCTTCATCAAGGAAGCGATCTACCTCAATAATTGCCTCTTCTAAATTCGCTCCACGCAAGTCAAGCTCGGAACGTACATTGTCCGCTCGTGTCCGCTTCACATTTGCGCCTGTCTTCACGGACTTACTGCTCTGCTTCGAAGCGGATGAAGTGACAAGCTCCAAATCATCCATTCGAACCTTCATCTTCATAATCCCCAGCTGAACAACAGCTTCGTTGCCCGCCAGCTCAACCACGCTGCCCTTTTGATTCAAGCTGTATACCATAACGTCATCCCCAGCTTCAATCTTGCGTGCTTGCTTCTTCACAGTCTTCGACTTGGAAGCTAGTTTGCTAGCCGGAGCAGCTTCATCGAGCTTCTTGCGAGCCTCGGTCAACAAATGCTCCTTCACACTCACGCCTTCCTGAGCGAGCAGCTTCAGTTCTGTAATGATATCATCTGCTTCATGACGCGCTTTCCGAACAATTTCACGCGCTTCCTCAGAAGCACGCTCAATTCGCTTGTCCCGCTCCGCCTGAAGCTTCGCTTCCTCTTCAACAATCGAAGCACGAAGGAGCTCTGTTTCCTTGCGAATCTTCTCTGCTTCCACACGCTCTGCTTCTGCGCGAAGACGGTTCTCCTCGAGCGATGCGATCATCGTCTCGATGCGCATGTCTTCTTCTGTCACTTCGCCACGAGCGTGCTCAATGATGGAAGTCGGAAGGCCAAGACGTTCTGCAATCGCAAATGCGTTGCTTCGGCCAGGAACACCAACAAGAAGTCTATACGTTGGGCGCAATGTCTGCACGTCAAATTCCATGCTTGCATTAATGACGCCCTTGCGTTCATATGCATATGCCTTCAGTTCACTATAGTGCGTCGTCGCAACGAGTCTGCAGCCAAGACGATGAATATGCTCCAGAATCGCGATCGCGAGTGCAGATCCTTCTGCAGGATCCGTTCCTGCCCCAAGCTCATCCAACAGCACGAGGCTCTTCGGAGTCATTTCTCCCAATATGCGAATAATGTTCGTCAGATGGCTGGAGAACGTACTCAAACTCTGTTCAATGCTCTGCTCATCGCCGATATCAGCGTAAATGGCATCGTATACACATAGTTGGCTGCCATCCTGTGCAGGTATGAACAAACCGGACATGGACATGAGACTTAGCAGCCCCATCGTTTTCAAGGATACCGTCTTACCGCCTGTGTTCGGACCGGTAACGATAATAGTCGTATAATCATTGCCAAGCTCCACATCGATCGGCACCACTTGTTCCCGATCAATAAGCGGATGGCAGCCCTTAATGAGCTTCATATACCCGCGATCATTCATGCGCGGCAGCGTTGCCTTCATCTCATGCGCTAGACGAGCCTTCGCGAAGATGAAGTCCAACTGTTCAATGCAATCCGTATCGCTTAACAGCAGATCAACTTGCAAGCCAACGTGCTCGGTCAAGCGGGACAAAATACGCTCAATCTCACGCTCTTCCTTGAGCTTAATTTCCCGCAGCTTATTATTAAGTGTCACAATCGCCTCAGGCTCAATGAAGAGCGTTGCCCCTGAACTGGATTGATCATGAACAATCCCGCCGTAATGGCCGCGGTACTCTGCCTTCACCGGGATTACGTATCGATCATTGCGAATTGTGATCAGCTGCTCCTGCAGCATCTTGGACGCGCTGGATGAACGAATCATGGACTCCAGCTTCTCACGGATGCGTGTCTCCCCGATGCGCAGTTCACGGCGTGCCGTTGCCAATTCAGCACTTGCCTGATCCAGCACCTCACCCTGCTCATCGATGCAGCGTCTAATCTCTTCTTCCAATTCTTTCTGCCAGCTCAGCGAATCCGCCAGCGCCATCAGAAGCGGTACAGGATTATCTTCATGCACACTTTCAATATGGCGTCTCACGCGACGACCTGCGAAGATAAGCGCTGAAATATCCCACAATTCATTGGCACTCAGCATTGCATTAATACGTGCACGCTTCACGGCAGGACGTATATCGGTAACACCGGAGAATGGAGCTCCACCCTTCAACCGATCTATCGTCATCGCCTCATCCGTCGCCTGCAGGCGTCGTTTCACTTCCTCTAGATCCGTGCTTGGCAGCAGAGACAAGGAAGCATGTTCCCCTAACGGGGTAGCCGCATGTCGCGCAAGCGATTGCAGTATTTTATGGTAATCCATTGTTTTTAAAATTTTCGAGTCCAAAACAAGTCACGACTCCTCTCGCTGTTCATTATAGCGGTATACCGAAATAATGGCTATCCAATGTCTGAACATGCCACTCATGAATATCGCGGATAAGGTTACAATAATTGTTGCACAAACCTATACCCTTCAAACGAGTAAGGAGGAAAAGTCCATGAGTTTTCTCGGTCATGTGGTTCGATTCATTGTGGCAGCCATCGTATTGATGGTTACGGGCTGGATTGTGCCGATGTTCACCGTAGGCGGTTTCTGGAGTGCCTTAATCCTCGCCTTAGTCATAGCCTTATTCGGCTGGATTGTCGAAGGCATATTTGGAAAACGAGTTACGCCGTTCGGACGCGGGATCGTCGGCTTCATCGCCAGTGCGGTTGTCATCTACATCGCCCAGTTCTTTGTTGGCGGTGTATCCGTTACTGTACTCGGCGCTATTCTTGCAGCGCTTGTCATTGGATTGATCGACTTGTTCATTCCAGTCGCAACGCCGTTCGAAGCTGGCCACGAGTCCAGATAACGGCGGTTCATCATCCAGGGCTGCTGTGCTCATTCCCATGAGTGAGCCCCTTGTATAGCTTCCTTCTCTTCGCTCCATATAAGCAATGGAAAAAGGATAAAATTTCCGTTACACTATATGGACGAGGAGAGGAGGAAATACGAATGTTGACTCGGGGTAGCCTAAGGCCACTCATCTCATGCCTATTGCTCGCAGCGGTCATAGTATCCGGATGCGGGGGACAATCTGGACAAAAGCAAGATGACGAAGTAAAAACAGACAAAGAGCTTATCATTAAGGCAACGAATTTCAAATTCGATCAGTCTGAATACCGCGTCAAATCCGGTGAACCCATCCGCATCGTATTAGATGCTGTCGGCAATCACGGAGTTGCTATCAAGGCATTGAATTTGTCCCTTGATCCAACTCATCCGAAGCAAGTTATCACTCCAGAACAACCCGGTACATATGACATGTCATGCACAATTCTGTGCGGTCCGGGACACAATGAAATGACAGCCAAATTTATTGTCGAAAAATGAGCGGCCGCCGTTGATCCCTGCCTATTGCTTGGGAGGACGGCGGTCTGTTCATTCATGTATATGAGATTCATGCATGCCACGCATTTACCAGTGATTCCATTACAGCCACTGAGCCCATTTTACAGCTTCAACCATAACATCTGGCATCCACTTCCCCGTTCTATTTACCCATATCGAAGCATCAACCCAGTCGCGAAATACACCAGCCGGCCATGCCCGCAATAGTACGTAAATCATACACCATAAAAAGACAAATTGCACCAATCCGAGAACTGCCCCTGTTACCCGATCGACGGTTCGTACCGGCGGTACATCCGTGAATTTCTTCAAGGCGAACCGGATTAGCCAAAGGCCTGCCAGTACAAAAGTGAACAGCAGCAAAAAGGCCACCACAGCGTGTACGGCATCCATAAATGTTGCCGCTAAGAGCGTACCGTCGCTATCTTTCGCCCCTGATCCGCTGCTAACTGTTGTAAATACTCTCTTCCTTACCCATGGTACAAAATCTGCATAAAACCGAGCCGCGACGATAAAAGCGACAATATAGCCGAAGAGGGAGAGCGCGATAGACTTGAATCCCCGCACTGCTCCCAGAACAATGCATGCGATTGCTGCTCCCACTATGGCATAATCCAAGCCGTTCCATGACGCAAATACCGCCGCGATTTCCATCCATACGTTGTTAATAAGCTTCCCTATATCTTGCATCATTTATTTGCTATTCCTTTGTTCGCTCCTCATGTATATCTACTCGATCATTTCCAGCCATTCGTTGAATTCGCTCTGCAGCTTCGCATACTCATCCTTGAGCTTCGTGAACTCATCAGTAAGCTTGGTATATTCATCTGCAAGCTTCGAATAAGCCCCTTGTGTCTCATCCGCTTGTCTGCGTTCTTTCTCCCGCTCCAGTTGGGACAAGCGGAATTGATGGGAGAGAACCTCGAATTGCTCCTGAATAACCTCCATCTCAGCATGAGAGCGAGCCTGCTCTTCTGTATGCTTCTTCGTCTCCTCAACTTCAGCCTTCAATCTCTCGAGCTGTTGCCGCAGCTGCTCACGCTCTTCACTCCACGTAGCCGATGTCTCTGTCCATTGCTGCTCTTGCTGTGTCCATTCTTGCTCACGCTGCTTCAAGAGAGACTTAGCTTCTTCATATTGTTCAAGCTCCGTAATGTATAGCTGCTGTTCTTCCTCCAGCTGATCATAACGGGACTGAACTTCCTCCACCTGCTGTCTCGCCTCTGCAATAGTGGCAGCAGCTTCATGCTGCGCCTGCTGGATGCTTGTGAAAGCTGCTTGCAGCTCTTCCTTCTCAGATTCAAGCTGACGGCATTTATCTTCATATTCCGCGAGCTGATCGTACAAGGCATCCTGCTCTTGTTCACCCTGCTCTTTCCAAGCATGGCGTTCTGCTTCCCATTGTTCTTGCAGTGCGTTTCGTGCTTGTTCGGCTTCTCGCATCCAAGCCGCTCGTTCTTGGTCAAGTCGCTCATTCAGCTGACGCTCGAATTGAGCACGAAGCGCTTCGAGCTCTTCTTCCTTGCTCTGTTCGATCGCTTCAAGCTGCTGCTGCAGCTCAGCAGCCTCAGCCTGCACATGATCTCGCACGCGTATGAGCCGCTCCATCTCCACCTGACGCGCTCGATCAAGCTCCTCTGCGCGTCCCAAATGTCCTTCGAGCTGATGAATGCGCGCATCCTTCTTCTGCACGTTCTGCTCAGCTTCTGCACGCAGAGACTGCTCAAGATCCGTCAATTCCTTGGCATGTACAGCCGATGCTTCCTCGTGCAGTGCATTCCAAGCATCTACATCCCCCTCATATTGGGTGCGCAATTCCTGCAATTGCCGTTCATGCTGAACTTGCTGCTCTTCATGCCGCTTCTCATACTGAGCGCGTTCTTCTTGCAGTTGCTTCTCGCGCTGGACACGTTCTTCTTGCAGCTGCTCTTCATACTGGGCAAGCTCATCTTGCAGCTGCTCCACATGATGAGCACGTTCTGCCTCCAACTGCTGCCCATGCTCAGCACGTTCTGCTTCTAACTGTTCCTCATACTGTGCACGTTCTATTTCCAATTGCTCTTCATACTGAGCACGTTCAGCTTCCAGCCGCTCTTCATGCTTAGTACGTTCTGTTTTCAACTGCTCTTCACGCTGAGCACGCTCCGCTTGCAACTGTTCTTCATACAGAGCGCGTTCTGCCTGCAACTTCTCCTCATGCAGAGATCCCTGCTCTAGCTGCTGCTGCTCGGATTGTGCACGCAGCTCATCCAGCTGCCGCTCATACCGAGCAATCAATTCCTGCTGCTGTTGCTCATGCTGAGTAAGCAGTTCTAGCAGCTGCTCCTCATACAGCTCCGTCGCTTGCTTCAGTGCAAGTTCACGCTCTTGCTCAGATTGCTGGAGTCGCTCTTGGTAGACAGCCTCAACCTGTTGAACAGCCTTGCTCCGTTCAGATTCAGCTTGGGCTAACTCCTGCTTCCATTTATCCTCAAGTGCAGCCATCGCAGATTGCTTATCTGCTTCTGCTTGCTCCAACTGCTCCAGATGCTCGATGATCAGTTGATCCAGTTCTTGATCATGTCGAGATTTGGCATCTGCCAGCTCTACGCGCAATTGGGCAATGTCACTTTCATATTTGGCCTTAGCTTCGTCCAATGCCTTCTGGTTCTGTGCTTGCGCTTCACCTAGCGCGAACTCTTGATTCGCAACCAGTTGAGCGAGTTCTTCTTCATACTTCGTCTTCGCTTCATTTAAGGCGTCTTGATGCAGCACCTGCATGTCGTCCATCGCTTGTTTCTGATCGGCCAGCAGTTGAGCTATGTCGCTCTCACACTTCGCTTTCACATCATTCAATGCCTTCTGATGCAGTGCCTGTGCTTCATCCAGCGCCTGCTTCTGCTCCGCTTGCGACTTCGCCAAATTCGAGCGTTGTTCCGCCTTAACTTGCTCGATCTCCTTCGCATGCTGGTCGGACAGCTCTTTGACTTTGGCAGCATGACGTTCTTCAGCCTGCTTGCGCTGATTGTCCTGGGCAGACTTCATCTGCTCGGCAGCCTGCTCATGCTTCTGCTGCAGCTGCTTGGTATTCGCCTCATGCTGCTGCTTGAGCAGCGTCAACTGCTTGTCTCGATCTTGAACGAGCTCTGCTTCTCTCTTCGACAAGCGCGCTTCCCATTCTATCGCCTGCGCTGTCAATTGCCCTTCCCATGCAGCTGTCTGTTCAGCAAGTTGTTCTTCCCATTCTGCAGATAACTGCTCAGCATTCTGTTTCTCAGCGTCGAGCCGCTCTCGCCACTGCTGTTCCTTGGCGTCCAGCTTTTCCGTCCATTCCAGCTCCTGCAGAGCCCGCTCTTCTTCCCAGCTCTGTTCCTTGTTCGCGAGCTTACTGGACCAGCTCTGCTCTGCTTCATCGAACTGCTTCTGCCAGCCTTGCTCTGTATCTCTTAGCTTGCTCTGCCACAATTGTTCGTTCTCCGAATACTTCATCTGCCACCCTTGCTCGGATTCCGTCAACTGCTCCTGCAAGCTTTGCTCTGATTCCGTTAGGCGCTTCTGCCAGCCCTGCTCTGATTCTTGAAGCTGCGACTCCCAGGTTTGATTCTGCTCATTCAGCTTCGTGCTCCACAGACGCTCTGTTTCCTCCAGCTTCTGCTTAAGGGTACGAGCATGAAGCTGCTCTGCCTTCTGCTTTTCTTCCAAAACCGCTTTCAATCGTTCTTCTACTTGCTGCAGCTTCTTCTTCTGTTCATTCTCACGAGCTGTCAACGATTGAATCCGTCGCTCTGTCTCCTTCACCTGCTCAGTCAGCTTATGCACACGCTCTTCCGATGCCTTATGCTTATCGGCCAATTGCTGATTCGCTTCCTTCAACTTAGCCGTCTCAGCGCGAAGATCAGCCGCTTGCTTCTCGGCCTTCGACTTCTCGTTGCCAAGTTCCTTCTGAAGCTGCTCCAGCTTCTGTGCAGACTCATTGCGCAGCTTCTCTAGTGACTGCTCCGACTCCGTCTGTACCTGAGTAAGCTGTCTCGACAAGCTGTGATTCGTCGCTTCTATTTCCTTCAACGATGAGCTTAATTGCAACTGCTCATCCTTCACCTTCTGCACTTGCTCAGCAATATGTACAGCTGACAACACCGCAATTCGCGTTGTATCCAGTCGCGAGTTCGCAGTTGCAATACTCCGCATATGCTCATCGACCATTGCAGCTACGTTGCGCATATAATCTTTACTTGTTGATCCTACCAATTTATATTGTGTTCCGTATATTTCAACCGCTACACGATGCTTGTTATCCGGACTAGTCATTCTTTTGTCCTCCTTACCTTAACGTGCCGCATGCTAGGGCTTACAGCCTACATGTAGCAACAAATTAATCCATGTTTGTATGTCATACGCAAACTCTATTAGTAATTCGATATATTAGTGCCCTTCTCCTCCTACGCATAGAGGAAAGTCAAGTTTCATTTCATAGAATATTTAGGGGAAAAAGATCTGATATACCCTTCTATTACAGGGTTTCCCTATTATAGGGGTAGTAGTAAAGCAATTGCAAATATAGGTCTTGCCAAAACTCTATCTATCGCATTTATTTCTATATAAAAGGATGTTCACTTCGTTCCAACCCATAAAAAAAGTTGGGAGCGGAAATATCCGTCCCAACTTCAATGAACTTCTATTATAAAAGCAGTCTCGATAAT
Source organism: Paenibacillus sp. KS1 (assembly GCF_001680695.1). NCBI lineage: Bacteria > Bacillati > Bacillota > Bacilli > Caryophanales > Paenibacillaceae > Paenibacillus > Paenibacillus sp. KS1. Next base: position 58,169 of record NZ_MAIS01000039.1, read on the forward strand.
AAGAGTGTCTGCTCTGGAGCAACCTTACTTCCGCAGCTCTGCGTTGAAGCTCGTCTCGATTGCCGCCACAACCTTGCCATGCAGTTCTGTAATTTCTTCATCCGTGAATGTATGCTCTGGATGACGGTATACGAGCGAGATCGCGACGCTCTTCTTATCTGCCGCAACATGATCTCCTGTGTACACGTCGAATACATTTACCGACTCAAGAAGTTCGCCAGCCGTTTCCTTAGCGAGTGCAACCACTTGCCCTACTTCTGTACCGCGATCCAATACAACTGCAATATCGCGGTCTACAGCTGGGTAGCGCGGAAGACTGCGCTACTCAATATAGAAGTCTGCTGCATCGATCAGCAGCTGCACCAAGAACTCAGCAACATACGTGTCAGCTACATCCTTCGCATGCTGTACCTCAGGGTGCAATTGACCGATGAAGCCGATGTACTGCTCTCCGTTCTCGCCTGTCAAATAAAGCGAAGCGGAACGTCCCGGGTGCAAGCCTTGCGGACGATCTGCTGCGTAGCGTACACGTCCATCCAAGCCGAAGTGGGCTACGAGGCTGTCGAGTACCCCTTTCAAATCATAGAAATCAACCGGTTCTGCCTTCACATTCCATTGTGCAGCACTGCGCTTGCCAGTCATCAATAGGGAAGCAACAAGAACCTCTTCGGGCTGAGCTGTCAGCTGCTCTTCCTTCGTCAGATGGAGTGTACCCAGTTCGAAGATGCTTACATCTTCATGCTTGCGGTTGCGATTGTACACCGCTACATCAATCAGACCAGGAACCAGGTTCGTACGGAGCACACTGCGCTCTTCACTCATAGGCATAGCCAGACGTACAGGTACTGCGCCTTCCATGAAGGAAGGGAATACCGAAGTGTCAGCCGGATTCGTAAAGGAATACGTCACAACCTCATTCACACCGTTGTCTGTCAGGACGCGGCGAATCGCACGACGAATGCGCTGCCCCTTCGTCAAATGGCCTGGCGTTGTTGCTCCTTCAATAGCTGTTACTGGGATGTTGTCATATCCGAAAATACGTGCAACTTCCTCGATCAAGTCTACATCGCGCGTAATGTCGCCACGACGAGTTGGCACGGTGATGTCGAAGATTCCTTCGGATTTCTCAACAAGCTCGAAGCCAAGACGGCTCATAATCTTGCGAACTTCTTCAGCTGTCAACGACGTACCGAGTAGGCGGTTCGTTCTATTTAAAGTCAGTTCGATAACTTTGCGCTCCGCAGATGCAGTTTGTTGTTCCACGATACCTGCATATACTTCGCCGTCCGCAAGCGTACGAATCAATTCAGCCGCACGGTTCAATGCTGGGATGACCGATTCTGGGTTCACTTCCTTCTCAAAGCGAAGTGATGCTTCCGAACGTAGTCCCAATTGACGGGAGGTCTTGCGTACCACGCTGCCTGCAAAGTGCGCGGATTCAAGAAGAATGTTCACCGTATCAGAAGATACTTCTGAATTCTCTCCGCCCATAACCCCTGCAAGTGCAACCGGCTTCACGCCGTCTGTAATGAGCAGCATATGCGGCTCCAGCTTGCGTTCTTGGCCATCAAGCGTAACCAGTTCTTCGCCTTCATTCGCAAAGCGAACGTCGATCGTTCCGCCGCCATTCAGCTTATCCGCGTCAAATGCGTGCAGCGGCTGGCCATATTCCAACATGACGAAGTTCGTTACGTCCACGATATTGTTAATTGGGCGAACGCCTGCTGCAAGCAAGCGATTTTGCAGCCACAATGGAGATGGCTTAATCGTTACACCAGCGATATAACGCGCTGCATAGTGCGTGCAGCCTTCTGCCGCGCTAATGCTGATCTTCACTTTGCCTGAAGCAGCTTCCGTACTTTCTTTCACTTCCTGCTCAGGCAAGTGGGCAGGACGCTCCAGCAATGCACTCACTTCATGCGCAACGCCTAACATGCTCAGGCAGTCTGAGCGGTTCGGTGTAAGATCCAGCTCCAGCACATGATCGTTCAGGCCGAGCACGTCTGCAATCGGAGTTCCGAGTTCTGTCTCTGCCGGCAGTACAAGAATGCCTTCCTGCATTTCCTTCGGAAGCAGCTTGTCATTCATGCCAAGCTCCTTCGCTGAGCAGATCATGCCTTGCGATTCTACGCCGCGCAGCTTCGCACGCTTGATCTTCATGCCGCCTGGCATAACCGCTCCGATTGTTGCGACAGGAACCTTTTGTCCTGCATCCACGTTTTTCGCACCGCACACGATTTGAAGCTTCTCTTCTGCACCTACGTCTACTTGGCAGACATTCAGCTTATCCGCATCCGGATGCTTCTCCTTCGATACGACATAGCCCACTACGATGTGGTCAAGTCCTTGATTGCGGTTCTCCACCGAGTCAATCTCGATACCGGCACGCGTCATGCGTTCCGCGATTTCTTCAGCGGATACGCCGGTCAAGTCGATATATTGCGATAGCCATTGGTAGGATACGTTCATTTCTCGCTCTCTTCCTTTCTTCTTTTAAAGGTGGTTCAAAAAGTCCGCTTTTGATCACGAAGC
>NZ_MAIS01000366.1:0-274 GCF_001680695.1 Paenibacillus sp. KS1
TGACAAACGATTCGAGCGTGTCGTTGGAACGTTTATAGGGAGCCACGGTCTGCTGCTTAAACTCTCCATTACGGTCTCGTGGGATCTGAAGCCGCAGGTCTCCATATTCGGTATGAAGTGTACGTATGTATCCGCCGTTACGAGAGTTTCCAGAATTCACTCCAATACGGTCATATTTTTCATAGTCCAAGAAGGCGGTTAATTCCGTTTCTAACAAGCGATTCATAGCTGCCTCAAGATGACTGCGAAAAACTTCAGCCACATCCTGGTTTTG